>NZ_JAPDCD010000038.1:0-50570 GCF_027705695.1 Aeromonas sp. QDB62
TCGAACCCTCGATACGTTGCCGTATACACACTTTCCAGGCGTGCTCCTTCAGCCACTCGGACACCTCACCAAATTTTGGTCTGTGGTTTAACGTGTTCAGCCAACACGGTGTTCACTGCGCTGTTGCGCTGGAACGGGGCGTAATTTAGGGGAAAGGGCTGTGTGGGTCAACCTCTTTTCCCCTTATTTTTCATAATCTTTTCCGAATGACTAACCCTTGCGCAGAATGCCGGTTTTTTAAACCGGATCAGGGCTTGTCGAGGATGATCAGACTGTCCGGCAGCTCGTTTTGATCCCGGGTGGCCGGGAACGCATCGGTCAGAATGGCGCTGACGCGCTCCACGCACTCCAGAAAACCCTGTTCGATCTCCTTGTTGCGCACTCGCGCCACGAAGTCGTCGATGATCTCCTGCCACTGGCCATTGTCGATATGCTGGGCGATGCCGTCATCCACCAGTATTTCGACATAGTGCTCGGCGGCAGAGACGAAGATCAGCACCCCGAGCCGGTCGCGGGTGCGGTGCAGCCCCTGCTCGACAAATTGCAGGCGGGCCATCAGCGCCGCCCGGTGCTGGCGTACTTTCTTCGGGATCAGCCGCATCTTGATGGGGGTCCAGTGGAACAGCAGGCTCAGCAGCAGCCAGACCGACCACTGCACCAGCAGGATTTCGTACCAGCCGAGCCAGAATCCGAGCTGGAACACCAGCAGCGGGGTGAGCATCGCCAGCAGCGCCGCCCAGAGGGTCGGAATGTAGCGATAGCCATCGCTGGCCGGTGCCAGCACGGTGACCAGTTCAGCATCAGTCTCTAGCTCCGCTTCGCGCACCTTGGCCTGAAGCGTGTGGAAGAACTGTTTAGAAATCATGATTTGTCTCTTTAATCCTGTTACCAGCCACCGGAGGCTCCGCCGCCGCCAAAACTGCCGCCGCCACCGCTGAATCCGCCGCCAGAGCGACCACCAAAGGCGCCGGAACCAAATCCACCGGCCATGTAGGCCGCCCGACGTCGTCCTCCCGGCCCACCGCCGCCACCCCCGCGCAGGTTGTGGAGCACGATCATCGCAATCACCACCAGAATAAACAGCCAGGGGCCACCGGATGTCTCATCCTTCTGCTGCTCGACTGGCTGATATTCCCCGGCGAGTGCCTTCATGATGCTCTGGCTGCCCGCCATGATCCCGGCCACCATATCGCCGCGCTTGAAGGCAGGCAGGATGCGACCATGGATGATGTTGGCGGCGATGGCGTCGGGCAGGGCGCCTTCCAGCCCGTATCCCACCTCGATCCGCACCTTGCGCTCATCCTGAGCAATCAGCAACAGCACGCCGTTGTTCTTGCCTTTCTGGCCGATCCCCCAGTGGCGACCGAGCTGATAGCCGTACTCCTCGATGGTCTCCCCGTCGAGGCTGTCGATGGAGACCACCACCAGCTGGATACCGCTGCGCTTTTCAAAGGCGGCCAGCTGTTGGGTCAGTTGATGGGCCTGTTTGCGGGACATCAGCGCCGCCTCATCCACCACCCGTCCGCTCAAGGCCGGAAAATTCGGCGCGGCCTGCAGCGCCGCCGTCCAGAGCAGCAGAAAAGGGAGCAGCGCACGCAGCATCATCTTCATTGGAAGCTGACCTT
This sequence comes from Aeromonas sp. QDB62, assembly GCF_027705695.1. Lineage (NCBI taxonomy): Bacteria > Pseudomonadati > Pseudomonadota > Gammaproteobacteria > Aeromonadales > Aeromonadaceae > Aeromonas > Aeromonas sp. QDB62. Next base: position 1,626 of record NZ_JAPDCD010000038.1, read on the forward strand.
GGGCGCCTCATCGGCACCGGGTTTGGCACTGAAACTGGGTTTGGCCTCCAGATCCGAGTAGAGCAGCTTGGACCAGATAACGCCGGGGAAGGTGCGGATCTCGGTATTGAACTGGCGCACCGCCTCGATATAGTCGCGGCGTGCCACCGAGATGCGATTCTCGGTTCCTTCCAGCTGGGCCTGCAGGGCAAGGAACTGCTGATCCGCTTTCAGCTCGGGGTAGCGTTCTACCACTACCATCAGGCGGGAGAGGGCGCTGGAGAGCTGGTTCTGCGCCGCTTCAAACTCCTTGAGCTGGGCAGGATCGCTCACCTGCACGCTGCCGACCCGGGCACGGGCATCGGTGACCGCCTTTAGGGTCTCCTGCTCATGGCTGGCGTAGCCCTTGACGGTGGCGACCAGATTGGGAATGAGATCGGCACGGCGCTGATACTGGTTCTCCACCTGCCCCCAGCTCGCCTTGACCTGCTCATCCAGGGTCGGAATATTGTTCATGCCGCAGCCGGTCAGGCCGAGCAGCAGGGTCAGGGTCAACAGGCTCTGCGTGGTTCTGCGCCAGAGTGATGTGGCCATCTTGTTGTTCTCCTTTGATATTTCGAGTCGATAGTGCGCCATGGATGGTGTACGACCAAGAGTGCACCACCATACCAGCTTGGGGTCAGTTGCCACAACGCGCAGGTAGTTCGGGTCGCTTGTTGATGCCGGAGACCTTGGGCAGTTGGGGCTTGTCTTTGAGCCAGGAGGCCAGCTCTTCCCCGCAGCCATTGCCGGGTGGAATGGGGGCCTGAGGTTCGCAATCGGGGCTGCCTACCGGGCAGCGCAGCCTCACGTGGAAGTGGCTGAAGTGGCCCACCCAGGGGCGTAGCTTGGCGACCCAGGGCTCGTCACCAGCCTGTTGGCAGACCGCGGCTTTGATCACCGGATTGACGAAGATACGGGCCACCTCGGGTTTGCTGGCCGCAAGCCGCAGCAGGGTGAGCTGCTGGGGGCCAAAGCGGCCCGGTAACATCTTGTAGCTGGGTTCGTCGATCAGTGCCCACTCCTTGGGGGCATCCTGCTCCCATTTGCTGATGGGGCGGTTGGCCATGCGAAACCAGATATCGGCGTCGAGTCCGGTCTGGTGGCTGCGATGGCCGGAGGTAAAGGGGCCGCCCCGGGCCATCGCCAGATCGGCGATATAGAGATCCGGCAGCCCGGCCATGCGGGTCTGGTTGGCCAGCGTCTGCAGATAGTGGATAAGGTCGGGGTGGCCGTAGTAGCGCAGTCGTTTGGTGCGGATCACCTGATAACCCGGCCCTTCGAGGGGCAGGGATACGCCGTTTTTCAGGCAACCGGCGGCATAACCACCGATGGCTTCCGCTTGCAATACAGTCGCCAGCAACAGGGACGTCAGCATGTGCGTGCTCCTTGTCTTGCTTCGAGTCGGCTCAGCAATACGAACAGACTCAAACATATAAATAAATAGGCCGTGGCCACCAGCAGCCAGATCTCGTAGACCAGTCCGCTGGAGTTGGCCATCTCGGTGCCGACGAAGGTGAGCTCCTGCACCGAGATAAGGGAAACGATGGCGGTATCCTTCACCAGCGCAATGAGCTGGCCGGTGAGGGGGGGGAGCATCAGCAGCATGGCCTGCGGCAGGATCACATGGCGCAGCCGCACCCAGGGGGAGAGCCCGAGGCTCTGCGCCGCCTCCCACTGGCCACGGGGGATGGCGGCCAGCCCGGCGCGGACGATCTCGGCGACGAAGGCTGCGCTGATCATGCCAACGCAGAGGGTGCCTGAGATGAGGTTCTCCCAGCGGGCAGGTGGGCCAAACAGCGCCTCTTGCCACGGGGAGAGTGATACGGTGCCGAGCCAGCGGGAGAGGCCGCTTGCAGGCAGCAGCTGGTTGGCGATAAAGAAGTAGAAGATGAAGATAAAGACCAGCGGCGGCAGATTGCGGATCAGCTGGATAAACAGGGTCGCGGGCATCACCAGCCAGGGTCGGCGGCTGAAGGCAGCTACCCCCAGCGCAGTGCCGAGCAGCAGCGCCAGCACCATGCCGAGCAGGGCGATACGGAAGGTGGTGAGCAGACCGCTGAAAAAGTAGGGCAACTCGCCGTGAGGGCCGGGGGTGAACAGCAGGTCGAAGGCTTCATGCCAGCGCCACTGATAGGCCACTCCGATGTGCAAGCGGCTGGCCAGCCAGAGGCCTGCCAGCAGCAAGAGCAGGGCGATCGCCCCATCCAGCCAGTTGATACGCCGACATCGCTTCTGGACGATTCGCCGGATGGTCTCTTTTAGAGCAATCAGCATCAGGGATTGGCGACCTGCGCTTCCCACGCCAGCGACTTGAACCAGTAGTCATGGCGCGCCTTGAGCCAGCCATCGGCCTGACGGGCGGCGATCCACTCGTTGAACTGCTCAGCCAGGGCATCATCCCCCTTGCGCAGGGCAAAGCCTTCATCGCCTTGTGCCAACGGCTCGGCAAACGGCATAAAGAGGGCATCCGGGTGGCGCAGCGCCTCTTGCTCGGGTTTCGGGGAAGAGGAGAGGGCGCCGTGGGCGCGGCCGTTCAGCACCTCCTGAAATACCTGTGACTCGTCATCAAACTGGCGCAGGGTGGCCTTGGGGAAGTGTTCTTTTGCCACCTGTACCGGTGAGGCGCCACGACGTACCGCCAGGATCACCCCGCGCTGGTTGAAGTCCGCCACGGTTTTCTTCTCTTTGGCCATGGTGCTGGAGGCGGCCAGCTGCACCCCCGAATGGGAGTAGGCCTGGGTGAAGCGCACGCTCTTCTCCCGCTCGGGGGTGATGGTGAGGCCGCCGATGATGACGTCATATTTTTTCGCCAGCAGGGAGGGGATGATGCCATCCCAGGCGGTAGGCACGAACTCTACCTGCCAGCCGTTATCTGTGGCGAGGCGACGGGCCACGTCAATCTCAAAACCGATCAGCGCCCCTTGCTTGTCGCGCATCGCCCAGGGGGCGAAGGTGGACATGCCGACCCGCAGGGTACCGCTCTGCTCGATCTGCGCCTGGGTGTCGGATGGGGCAGTTTCTGCCAGTGCCGGAGTGAGCAGGCTTGCCAGCAGCAGGGCTGCGCCCGACAGGGTGATCTTGAATGACAGATTCATGGTTAGCGTCCTTGTTGATCCGGATTCAGGTGACGGGCCAGTGCCCGCGAACAGGCTGACAGCGTCAGGGTTAACAGCAAATAGAGGGCAGCTACGGTAAACCACACCTCAAAGGTCAGAAATGTATCGGCAACCAGAGTACGCCCTTCGTTGGTCAGATCGAAGATGGCGATTACACTCACTAGCGCCGAATGTTTGATAAGGGAGACCAGCTCGTTGGTCAGCGGCGGCAAGGTGATGCGCACCAGCTGGGGCAGGATCACGGTGCGCAGGGTGATGGCCCGTGACAAGCCAAGCGACTGGGCTGCCTCCCACTGTCCTTTGGGAATGGCCTGTACACCTGCACGCAGCACTTCGGCGGTGAAGGCCCCCTGATAGAGGGAGAGGCTCAACACGGCGCAGGCAAGGGGGGCCAGCCCCAGCATGGGGCCCAGCAAGAAATAGAGAATATAGAGCTGCACCAACTGGGGCGTGGTGCGCACCAGCGCCAGATAGGCGATGGCGAGCCAAGGGCCGAGCCTGGAGGGAAGCAGCCGCAGGCTAACCACGCACACCCCGACCACCAAGGTGCCCAGCAGACTGAGCAGTGCCACCTGCAAGGTGACTAGCAGGCCGTTTAGCAGGGGGCCGGCATAAAAGGTCCCCTCATCCCACTCGCCGAGAAAGGGCAACACCCGCGGCCACTGCCACTCATAGCCCATCTGGCGAGCGCCGCTATAGAGCGCCCAGCCCAGTAGCGCAGAGAGCATCACAGTGCCTGACAACCAGCCGAGCAGGTGAGGGTGTTTGAGCCTAGCCATGATAGCTGAGCACCTGTTCGAGGAAGGCCTGGGTGCGCGGGTGCCGGGGGGCGCTGAACAGCTGGGCGGGCGTGGCCGATTCGATGATCTTGCCCTCGTCCATAAAGAGCACCCGATCTGCCACCTGACGGGCAAAACCCATCTCGTGGGTGACGCAGATCAGGGTCATCCCCTCGTCAGCCAGCTCGCGGATCACATCGAGCACTTCACGGATCATCTCGGGGTCGAGGGCGGAGGTGGGCTCGTCAAACAGCATCAGCTCGGGTTGCATGCAGAGGGAGCGGGCGATGGCGACCCGCTGCTGCTGGCCGCCGGAGAGCTGGTGGGGGTACTTGTCGGCCTGCGCCTGAATGCGCACCCGCTCGAGCAGTCCGAGCGCCCGGGCTTTGGCCTCCCGGGGGCGCAACCCCAGGGTATGTACCGGTGCCACCATCAAGTTTTCCAGTACCGTCATATGGGGGAAGAGGTTGAACTGCTGAAACACCATGCCGACCCGACCTTGCAGGCGGCGCAGGTAGGCGGGGGTCACCGGCTCGCCAAACAGGCACAGCTGGCCGCCGTCGATCCCCTCCAGCCCGTTGATGGTGCGGATCAGCGTCGATTTACCGGAGCCTGACGGGCCACAGATGACCCACTTCTCTCCCCGTTCAATGGTGAGATCGATGTGATGAAGAGCCTGAAAGTCGCCATAGAATTTGTCGACGCCACAAAAGCGCACACAGGGTTGCGAGCTGGTCAAGAAACGGGTTCCACTGAGAATCATTTACGCCATGGTATTGATTTTATAGGGGGATGACAAAGAAAACCCCCTTGTCAGCATCCTGATGGCTATTCACAATGGCGCCATTTCGTGATGACAGGAGCTTTTCATGCGTATTACATCCTTGCTTGCCGATTCACAGGTACAGCTGTTGATGCCGCCAGCGGTTCGCTATCGCTGCGTCATTTTTCTGCTGTTGCTGGTGAGTTGGGGCGTGGTGGCGGCCTCCTTGTGGCATGGCTGGGGCGCCATGGCGCTGCTCAACTGGGTGGGCGTGGTCTTTGGTGGCATCACCGGTATCATGGTGTCGCTGCCCCGCAGCTGGCAGCCCTGGCGACTGGCGGAATTGGGCTGGGATGAACAGTATATCTATCTGCTCAATGGCAACAAGGATGAGGCGCTGGCGCTGCCCCGCAGCCAGCTGGTGGCGCTCGAGCGAGAGCGGCGAGTGGGTCACGATGGCCAGTGGCTCGACTTCAGCCTCGATCTGCAACTGAGTGAAGAGCAGCTGGCGGCGGCCATGGCCTTGCTGGATCTCAAGGCGGGGGAGTTGCATCTGGTGAGCCCGTCGGTCTATCGCTTCGGCTTTAAACGGGCCTGGCACGGTCGCCGGATGCTGGCGCAACGGTTGTCAGATCTGCAAGCGGCCTGAATCGACTATTTTCTCGACAATTCCCGGCAAAGCTCAGATACTGCCAGTGACTCGAATTGATCTTGTCTGCACTGTTCACCCAAGAGATCAATCACTTGACGACAGTGTGGAGAAGGCCACGGCATGAAGCCATGGCAGGTCCGGCATAGGGGTTGTGCCCTTACCGTTATGCCGGGAATTGCATAGAGAAGGCACCTTGAATCGAGAGTGGATGGCATGAAGATTTACGTAGGAAATCTGTCGTACCGGATGACGGCCGACGAACTGAAAACCCTGTTCAGCCAGTTTGGACAGGTCGACAAGGTTGATATCATCATCGACCGCGATACCGGCCAGTCAAAGGGGTTTGGTTTTATTGAAATGCCGGTCAATGGTGATGCCGAAAAGGCCATCGCCGGTCTGCATGGCACTGAAGTCGGTGGCCGTACCATCACCGTCAACCAGGCCAAACCGAAGACAGATGCTCCTCGTGGTCGCCCGCAACAGCGCCACCGCTAAGGTGCCTCGGCAATGAAAAACGGCATGGGTTTCCCCCATGCCGTTTTTGTTTCTGGACGTTTTGCTGTGATCAGGGGACGTCGTAGCCGAGCGCCGCTTTGCGGATGCGGAACCACTGCTGGCGATTGAGGGCGATGGATTCGGCGGCCACGGCGGCAGCAATCCGCTCCCGCTTGCCGGAGCCAATCAATGGCAGCGGCTGGCTTGGCAGCATCATCACCCAGGCGTAGACCACCTGCTCGATAGTCTGGGCGCCCACTTCCTGACGGATCTGCTCCAGCTCTGCGCGCAGCGGGGCATAGGCATCATCGCTGAACAGTCGGCCGCCGCCGAGACATGACCAGGCCATCGGCTTGATGCCAAGCTGCTGGCACTGATCCAGGGTACCATCGAGGGTCCCTTCCTGATGAAGCGGCGAGATCTCCAGCTGGTTAGTGACCAGCGGGAAGGGAAGGCGCGATTGCAACAGCTCGAACTGACGAGCGGTGAAGTTGGATACCCCGGCGTGCTTGATCTTGCCCGCCTGTTTCAGGGTGATAAAGGCGTCGGCCACTTCATCGGCGTTCATCAGGGGATCCGGTCGGTGGATCAGCAGCAGGTCCAGATGGTCGGTGCCGAGTTTGCGCAGCGAGGCTTCGGCGCTGGCGATGATATGACCCTTGCCGGTGTTGTAGTGGTTGAGGGCATGTTCCGGTTTGGCGGTGAGGGCGATGCCACACTTGCTGACGATCTCCATCCGCTCGCGCAGGGAAGGTTCGAGGCGCAGGGTGTGACCAAACGCCTCTTCGCACTGGTAGCCACCATAGATATCGGCGTGATCGATGGTGGTGACCCCCAGATCCAGATGATATTTCATCAGATCGAGCAGAGCGGCCGGAGAGAGCTGCCACTCCATCAGGCGCCAGTAACCCATGATGAGGCGAGAGAAGGTGGGGCCTTGCGGATGCAGGGTGACACGGGATACAGACATGGTTGACTCCTTTAAAAACGCGATGCGAAAACGATGTGCAACATAGATGACTGCGGGCATCTTGGCGCCATGTGGCTGGCAAAGCAATCATGGGCAGTGGCATGATTCGAACTTTGGTTCTGACCGGAGAGAGTTATATGGAAGGATTTGCCGAGCGCTTGCAGAGCCTGATCGGGGAGATGAGCGTGAGTGCCTTTGCCCGCAAGGTGGGGCTCAGTGAAGCGCTGATCCGCAAATATTTGAAGGGAGCCGAGCCTGGCCTGGCGCGGGCCAACCAGATCGCCATGGGGGCCAACTGCTCGCTGGAGTGGCTGGCAACCGGCTGCGGTTATCTCTACCGTCAGGCGGAAGTGGTGGACAGGGAGGCGCTGGCGGCGGCGCAGCAACTGCTGGGCGAGCAGCAACCCGGGGTTGGGCTGCCCGATGAGGAGGCGCTGGTCACCCTGCTCGCCTACTACCAGTTTTTGCGCACCCACAAGAAAGCGGACGGTTTTCTCGATCTGGCGCTGGCGCGGGAGTTTGGCCGCCATCTGGGGGAAGCGTGATGAGGGGCATATTACCCTTTGGTCGTGTCACGGCCGGTTGATTATTCTGATACGCTCTAAGCAAGATAACTCTCCATGGAATGGGCGATGAGCTACTTGATCCTCGGAAGCGGTGCGCTGGGCTCGGCGCTGGCAAGAGAGCTGATGGCAAGGGGGGAATCCTTCCTGCTGGCCGGGCGCACCTATCCAAAAGGGATCGAGATGGGGGCCTTCTTCCCGCTGCAAGAGGTGGATGCGATCTCGTTCGATGCCTTGTTTACCCTCTACGATACCGATCCGCTCCCCACTGTGGTCATCAACACCATCGGCGTGTTGCACGATGTCAGCTTTATGCCGGAGCGGCGGGTTGAAGAGGTGCACCCCAAGTGGCTGTGCGACAGCCTGCTGGCCAATGCCTGGCCAACGCTGGCGCTGGCTGCCCGCTTCAGCCGGTTGATGGGCAATGACCATCCGCTGTGGCTCTGCGCCATCTCCGATCTGGCGGGCTCCATCGCCGCCAATCTGGAGGGGGGACGTTACAGCTACCGGATGAGCAAGGCGGCCCTCGATATGGGGGTGAAAACCCTAGCCCTCGAGTGGGCGCAGCGTTTCCCGCAAGCAGGGGTGGTGGCGGTGGCGCCCGGCCTGATGGACTCCCCGATGAACACCCCCTTTCTGAGCGAGTTGCCTGCGGAACAATTGCAGGATCCTGCCGAGGTGGCGGTGAAACTACTCAATCTCATCAAGGGGTTATCGTTGACTCAATCGGGCCAGCTAGTGGATCTCAACGGTCAGCCGCTGCCCTGGTAAATCTCGCTAACGGCTTCGCCAGACGCCCATTCGCTTCACATTCTGCTCATGCGCCCCTTGCCAAGCGAAGGGCGCATGGCTAACGTCACTCTCCTGTTTCAGGAGGGATCTCATGCGCTATATCGATTTACGAAGTGACACCGTCACCCAGCCTACTGATGCCATGCGTCAGGCCATGCTCCACGCCGAAGTCGGTGACGATGTCTATGGTGAAGATCCGGGCGTCAACGCGCTGGAGGCCCACGGGGCCAGATTGCTGGGCAAACAGGCGGCACTGTTTGTGCCGTCCGGCACCATGTCCAACCTGCTGGCGGTGATGAGCCACTGTCAGCGCGGTGAGGGGGCCATACTGGGATCCGCCGCTCACATCTATCGTTACGAAGCGCAGGGGAGTGCCGTGCTGGGCTCCGTGGCCCTGCAACCCTTGCCGATGCAGCGTGACGGCACGCTGGCTTTCGATGATATCAAGGCCGCGCTGGCGCCTGATGATGCCCACTTCGTCCAGACTCGCCTGATCTGCCTTGAGAACACCCACAACGGCAAGGTGCTGCCGCTCTCCTATCTGCAAGAGATGGGGGCATTCGTTGCTGAACGCGGCTTGAAGCTTCATCTCGATGGTGCCCGGCTTTTTAACGCTGCCGTGGCCAGCGAGACAGCGGCCGCGGTGATCGCCGCGCCATTTGACAGCATCTCGATCTGCCTCTCCAAGGGGCTGGGCGCACCGGTGGGTTCGCTGCTGGTGGGCAGTCACGACTTCATTGCCCGTGCGCGCCGTCTGCGCAAGATGCTGGGGGGCGGCATGCGTCAGGCGGGCATTCTGGCGCAAGCCGGTCTGTTTGCCCTCGAGCAGCATGTGACCCGTCTGGCCGATGATCTCCGCCGTGCCAAACGGCTGGCCGAAGGGCTGGCGGCACTGCCGGGCATCGAGCTCGACCTCTCGCTGGTGCAGAGCAACATGGTGTTCCTGCGGCTGAGTGAGGGGGAATCAGCCCCTCTGCTCGCTTTTATGAAGGAGCGGGGGATCCTCTTCTCCGGTTACGGCGAGCTGCGGCTGGTGACCCATCTGCAAATCAACGATGACGATATTGAAGAGGTGATCGACGCCTTCACCGAGTATCTCGGAGCGCGTTGAGGCGGTTTGGTGAGGTAGAGGTTATACCGAGACCTGTTTATACAGAAATAACAGAGGGCGCCGCGGCGCCCTCTGTTATTTGCAGCAAGCTCAAGCCTGCCGCTGGCCGCTCATCAGCATGGCCTCATCGGTGGCATCGTAGATCATCACCGCGATGTGGGTCACCTGACCGCCGAAATCGGCCAGTGGCACCAGCGTCAGGTTCTGGAACATGTGGGGGGCCGAGCCGGTAATGGGGCGGTAGTTGGAGAAACGCAGCAGGTAGGGCTTCTGCTCCCAGGTGCTGAAGGCGCGGTTGTTGAGCTTGAAGACCATGTTGGCCTTGCGCTCGAACCAGGCTCTGTCCACATCGGGGAAGAGCTCGAACAGCACGCCGTCACGCACTTCACCGGCCAGCCGGCCACTGTGGCTCTCCATAAAGCCATTCCACACCTGAATCTTGTACTCCTTGTCGAGCACCACCAAGCCTACGTCCAGGTTCTGGACTATGTTCATCAGCCAATGAAATTCACGGATTTCCATAGTCACTCCTAGAGCATGTGCATGATTTTGTTGTTCATGGTGGCGATGGAATCTTCGGTAAACAGCAGCAGCAGATCACACTGCACCGCGTAATCCTGGATCCGGTAGTTGATCTCGATGGCGAGTGTGCGGCGCCAGCGACTCTTGTTGGTGTTGATCAGCTCGTTGATGGGTCTGTGCTGGCCGAGCACCACCGGGTGGCCCTGACTGAAGGGGGTATCGAGCTGGTTGGCGTAGCCACGCAGGAAGGCGCCGATCAGCACATTGGCGGTATCCATCAGCAGCTCCAGTTCGGCGGTGCGATCCAGCGTCCCCTGATGGTTCATCAGCTTGGCCAAATCTTTGAAGCTGGAGTCATGGAACAGGATCAGCGCTTCGCCGGCGATCCCGGCCCCGATAAAGCCCTGACAGACGGCGGAGAGGGTATCTGAATCCGCAGCCGCCGAGAGGGCCATGTGCAGCTCGGAGACTTCCAGCACGTTAACGTTGGGGATGGGCAGCACCACGAAGGCGTTGAGCAGACGGGCCAGCAAGTCGGCCGCCTGCCCCATGGAGACGTTGGCCAGCTCCTGATAGACATCGCGGATTTCGGGGGTGATCTTGACGCCCGCATCGGCTATCACGCCGCTGGGCAACAACTCGGTAGCGCTTGGCAAACCGCTCGGGGTCGCACTCCAGAAGCCGTGTTGTTTGAGCAGGGCGAGCAGGGTATCGGGGGCGGCGGGTTTCTTGATGAAATCGAGCGCCCCCAGCCCCATGACCCGCTGATAGGCTTCCGGCTGGATGTCGCCGGAGACCACGAATACCTTGCTACGCAGCCCCTCCCGCTGGAGGGTCTCCAGCACGCCGTAACCGTCCATCTCCGGCATGGTCAGATCGAGGAAGATGAGATCGCCATGACCCATCAGCACCTGTTCGATCCCTTCGAGACCATTGGCTGCGTAGTGCAAATCGACTTTCCAGTCGGCCGGGAGTGCCCGTGCCAGCTGTTTGCGGGCGAACCCGGAGTCATCACATATCAATACATTCATGGCGTTAGGCAGGCTCTGTTGGCAAGGGTTGCTATAAGTGTGGCCCGCTAACGGTCAGATGCAATGGGTGAGGGTGTCGCCTTGTGAAAATTGGTTGTCCCATTGCCGGTTGCGATAGCGCGCTGAGTATTTTTCAACAAATTCAACGAACATCTTAACACGCAACGGCGCAAACTGGTGTTGGCAACACAACATGTAGAAGGGGCGATTGCCGGTTTGCCAGTCGGTCAATACCGGCACCAACTGCTCGTCATGAAGGAAGTTGTTCAGATAGTGCAAGGGGGCGTTGACGATCCCCAGATGGCGCCGGGCTGCGCGCACCGCGGCCTGGGTCTGGTTGACGGTCAGCTTGGCGCTGCGTTTGACGCAGACGCTTTGGCCATCCTTGTCGGTCAGCTGCCAATGCTGGTGCGGCCAGCAGTAGATGAGATCGTGATCTTCCAGCTGGTTGGGGTGGGACGGGGTCCCCTTCTTGGTCAGATAGAGCGGCGAGGCAAACAGGCCGTATTCGATATGACCGAGACAGATCGCATTGGGCAGGGATTGGGGCAGCTCGCCATTGAAAAAGACCAGATCCCGATCATTGTCGAACAGGTGCTGGTGATCATTGGTCTGGGTGATGTCGAACTGCACCTCGGGATAGTGCAGTCCGAATTCGGCCAGCATATCGATGAGGATGGTGTTGGAGAGCGCGATCGGCGCCGCCACCCGGATAAGCCCGGTGATATCGGCCTCTTTACCCTGGATCTCGCTGGTGGCCTGCTCGATTTGGGCGAGCGGCGTGCAGAGGCGCTCGTAGTATCTGAGCCCCTCATCGGTAAGGCGCAGCTTGCGGGTAGAGCGATGTAGCAGGGAGCAACCCAATTGCTCTTCCAGCTGGGAAATGCGTCGACTGATGGTGCCTGTTGGCATGCCCAGTGCGGCGGCAGCGTGGGAGAATCCTCCCTCTTGCACCACCTTGACGAACAGGTAGAACTCTTCGATGTGCTTCATAAACGCTGTTCTGGGTGTAACAAGGGGGCAACCATAAAAAGAGCGTTCCGGGTTGGCAAGGGTAATTCAGCGTTTAATTGATCTGGATTCGATTTCTGCTGATACCAGTTTTCGACTCTTCGTTCACACTCCTGCTACCTGCTCGCTTTCGCTCCTCACCATGCGCGCGTCAACCCGTCCCGGTCAGCCACACCGTTCAAGGCGGCCAAACGCAGTGGTCACGGGGCGAATCTGAGGGTGAGGGGGGCGTAAAAGTCAGCCAGATCTGCCTCACAGTGCGGTTTCTCCTTTTTGAAGAGTGTGACCAAGGTCATATATTCGGTTTTTGCACACAGACAGTGGAAAAATCCATCCTGGATATATCTGTTCCTCCCGGACGCACTATTTTTGTCCATCTTGGTGGTTTTTTGGCTGTTTACCCAGCCACTTGGTTAATTAATGAAAGCTTTGTGGCAATGAATGACGACTATTTCTGTCGTTGATTTAATTGTTAATAGTTGTGTTGTCGCAGCGAATAATGAATTTGTGTTTCAAGGTCTCGAGTGGGTAGCTCTTAGTACTTGTTTTTACTGGGGAAAAAAGATAAAAATCGACAGTGTGATTTGTTCTGATTAACAGGTTGTTTGGCTGAGTCCGTTTCTGTATTTCAGGATATGCTCCCCCTGTTGCTCATGTCTGAAATAGTGTTGTCTGCTCTTGGCCATGTTAAAAAAGATGATGGCCGGGAGGTGTTTGCACCTTGCATTCTCCATCTAGCGGTTTGCTAGATCTGTTTTTAACCAGTGACCATCCCGCATGAATGACCTTGACCAGATGAATACGCTTGACGAACGGTTACTGAAGACGATGGATGTTCTGCATACCCCGATCTGGGTCTATGACATCGAGCATCATCGTATTTTCTGGGCAAACAGCGCCGCGCTCCCGGTGTGGGAGGCGACCTCACTCGACGAGCTCTGCGCTCGCGACTTTTCTGCCGACATGGCGACCGCCATCGATCTGCTGTTGCAGCGCTATCTGGGTGATTTTCAGCAGGGGCGCAGTTACAACGAGTGGTGGACCCTCTCCCCGAAGGGGGTCAAGAAGCAGATCTATCTGCGCCTCTCCGGCATTCAGCTGGCTGGTCGTCTGATGATGATGACCGAAGCGGTGCTCGACTCCGATGCCCTCTATCAGGAGTCATCCCTGGCGAGCGGCGATACCCTGGCCAGCCTGTTTGATAGCAAGGGCAATTTCGAGAGCGGTAACTACCACTTCGAGATCTGTTTCGGTCAACAGGTAGCCCGGCTCTCCCAGGTCTTCTCCGGTAATGACGACAGTTTTTACCAGAAGCTCTCCCGGCTCGATGAGGTGGTGACCGAGGGAGAGTGTCGCACCCTCAAGGGGATGCGCTGGTTCCAGTATCAGTTCCGCTATATCCAGCAGGGTGCCCGCATTCTGCTCACCATGCGCGATATCACCGACCGCAAACTCGAGGAGCTGGAGCATCGCCACCTCGCCTGGCACGACTCCCTGACCGGCCTGCTCAACCGTTATGGCTTGATGAAATCCCTCGAGGCCTATTGCGGGCTGGGTGAGCGTTTCGCGCTGGTGTTCATGGATCTGGACAACTTCAAGCTGGTTAACGACAACTACGGCCACAAGGCGGGAGATCGCCTGCTGGAGCGCGTCGCCGGTCGCCTCAAGCAGATTTGCCCGCGGGATGTGGAGCTGGCTCGCCTCGGTGGCGACGAGTTCACTGCGCTGGTGCCGCTGGGCAATCAGGGGGATCGGGCGCAAGAGGTGGCCGATCAGATGCTCTCCCAGATGACCAAGCCCCTGCAGTTGAGCGGGCTGCCGGAGGTGACCATTGGCGGTAGTATCGGCATAGCCATCTATCCCGATGATGCCGATGACGGGGACAACCTGATCACCCGTGCTGACATGGCGATGTATCAGGCCAAGCAGATGGGGCGGCTGCGCTGGCAGCGTTTCACCCCCAGCATGCAGCAGACCCTGCAGCGCAAGCTCAACCTCAAGCAGTTTCTGGCCAAGGCCATCGGTCGTCAGGAGCTGAGTCTCTGTTACCAGCCACAGGTCGATGCCGCCAAAAAGCGCCTGATCGGTTACGAAGCGCTGCTGCGCTGGTACAACCCGGTGCTGGGCCATGTCTCGCCGGTGGAGTTTATCCCGCTGGCCGAAGAGATGGGGCTGATCCGCGAGATCGGCAGTTGGGTGCTCTCCACCGCGTTGGCCCAGATGGCAAGCTGGCAGAAGCGTTTCCAGCAGCGGGTGCCGGTTTCCGTCAACCTCTCCGGTTTCCAGCTCTCGTCGGCGCTGCCCGGGCAAGTTCGCCAGCAGCTGGAGCTGCACGGGGTGGATGCCTCCCTGTTGACACTGGAGCTGACCGAAACCGTGCTGATGCTCGATATGAAGGGGTGCCTCGGCATCCTCGATGATTTGAGCGAGCAGGGGATCAAGATTGCCATCGACGATTTCGGTACCGGTTACTCCTCACTGGCCTACCTCAACCGCTTGCCGATCAACAACATCAAGCTGGATCGCTCCTTCGTGGTCGGTCTCAACTTGCCGGTGATCCGGGCGACTGCGGCCATGGCCACCAATTTGGGGTTGGGGATTATGGCGGAAGGGGTGGAGGAGCCTCACGAGTTGGCAGCTCTGCAGACCCAGGGGTGCCATGTGTTCCAGGGGTATCTGTTCAGCAAGCCACTGACGGTGGCGCAAGTCGAGGCGAGCGGCTTTGTGGTGGAGTGTCAGGTTGGGCGTTATCCACTGCTTAATGCTGTAATGGCAGAGTAACAAGTGTGCGTTAGGCCACAATTTGGGATTTTATTCCGCCACATTTAATCAATATTAATCATCTTTTTGCGGCCCGTCATGAGACGGATTGGCAGGAATTGTTAGCATGCGAGCTCATTTCTAGGGAAAGGAGTATCGCAATAATGAGTCATGCTGCTGCCAATGACCGTCCGGCCAGCTCTTCCAAGGGCTGGCTGAACCGTTTCCTCAATGGCGTCGAGAAAGCCGGGAACAAATTACCCGACCCCGCCATGCTGTTTCTCTACGCCTTGCTGATCGTCTGGGTCGGCTCCTGGGTGTTGTCACAATTCCAGTTTGATCTGGTCAATCCCCGCACCGGGGAGGCCGTGGTGGTCAACAACCTGCTGACTGGCGCCGGTCTGGCCGAGTTTCTCTCCACCATGGTGACTACCTTCACCGGCTTTGCCCCGCTGGGGATCGTGCTGGTGGCCATGCTCGGGGTCGGGGTGGCCGAGCAGTCCGGTTTTATCAATACCGGTCTGAAAAAGTTGCTGAAAGTGACTCCCGCCCGTTTTCTCACCCCCATGTTGATCCTGGTGGCGATCGTCAGCCATACCGCCGCAGATGCGGGTTATGTGCTGGTGATCCCCATTGGCGGCATCATCTTCCACGCGGCCGGGCGCCATCCGCTGGCGGGCATCGCCGCCGCCTTTGCCGGCGTCTCCGGCGGTTTTGCCGCCAACTTCCTGCCCTCCGGCGGAGATGCACTGCTGCAGGGCTTTACCCAGTCCGCCGCCCAGATCCTCGACCCTGACTACATGGTCAACACCCTCTGCAATATCATCTTTACCGGTGCCTCTTCGCTGCTGATCATCTGCGTCGGCTGGTTTATTACCGAGAAGGTGGTGGAGCCGCGCCTCAAGCACGTGGCGCTCAACGAGGATCTGGAGAGTGCCGACGAGATGGGGCGCTACAGCGCGCAAGAGAGCCGGGCCTTCAACTGGGCCGGGTTTGCCATGCTGGCAGCTATCGTGCTGCTGGCGCTGGCGCTCTCCCCGAGCGATTCGCCGCTGCGTGCCGCCGATGGTTCCCTGACCACCTTCGCCGCGCCGGTGATGAAGTCCATCGTACCGCTGATCTTCCTGCTCTTTATCCTGCCCGGGATTGTCTACGGCTTTGTCGCAGGTAGCTTCAAGAGTGGCAAGGATGTGATCGACGCCATGTCGGCCACCATGAACAAGATGGGCTCCTACATGGTGATGGCCTTCTTCTGCGCCCTCTTTATCAAGGCGTTTGGCGACTCCAACCTGGGCACCCTGCTGGCCCTCTCCGGCGCCGAAGTGCTCCATGCACTGGCGTTGCCCGGTGAAGTGACCATCGTCGGGATGATCCTGCTCACCGCCAGCGTCAATCTGGTGGTGGGGTCGGCCTCGGCCAAGTGGGCGCTGATCAGCCCGATCCTGGTGCCCATGCTGATGGCGGTGGGGATCTCCCCCGAGCTGACCCAGGCAGCCTATCGGGTCGGGGATTCTGCCTCCAACATCATCACCCCGCTGATGGTCTTCTTCCCGCTGGTGGTGGTCTATTGCCAGCAGTATGTGAAGAGCACCGGGATCGGTACTCTGGTCTCCATGATGCTGCCCTACTCGCTGGCCTTCCTGGTGAGCTGGACCATTTTCCTGCTGCTTTATTGGGCGCTAGGTTTCCCGCTCGGGTTGCAAGCCCCTTACGTCTATCCGGCCCCTTAAGCCGGGTGTGCGAGGGAGCCTTGGGCTCCCTCGTTTTTTTCGCTATGGTGTTACCTCATTTTGGAGGTGCCATGAATCAGACCATCGATCTTATCCTTTCCCATCGCTCCATTCGTCAGTTCACTGCCGAGCCGATCGCCCCGCAGCAGCTGGATGCCATTCTCGCCGCCGCCCAGTCTGCCTCGACCTCGAGCTTCTTGCAGGTGACCAGCATTGTGCGAGTCAGCGAGCCCGAGGCGCGCCAGCAGCTGGCCGTGCTGGCGGGCAATCAGCCTTATGTGGTGCAGGCAGCCGAGTTTCTGGTGTTCTGCGCCGATTACCATCGTCACAGCCAGATCGTGCCCGAGGCCCAGACCGGTTATGCGGAGCAGTTGCTGATCGGTGCCATCGACGGCGCCCTGATGGCGCAAAATGCCCTGCTGGCGGCGCAGTCGCTGGGGTTGGGCGGGGTCTATATCGGCGGACTTCGCAACCATCCGGCCGAGGTGAGCGAGCTGCTCGGCTTGCCCCATCAGGTGATCCCGCTGTTTGGTCTCTGTCTCGGCCATCCTGCCCAGCAGCCGGAGCAGAAACCCCGTCTGCCCAGGGGGTTGGTGGTGCATCAGGAGCGCTACCGGCACGAGCTGGATCGCGACCTGCTGGCCCAATACGATCAGCAGATCGCGGACTACTATCAGGCCCGTAGCAGCAACAACAAGCAGCAGACCTGGAGTGGCCAGATCCGCGCCATTCTGGGCAAGGAGTCCCGTCCTTTCATGTTGGGCTTCCTGCAATCTCGGGGCTTTAACCTCAAGTAATGGCGCTGATGGGCGATACTATGGGGAGGTGACCGTCATGGTCATCATCCCCTGATCCTGCAATCTCTCCCTGAGACCGGGGACACAGCTTGGCGACAAATCGTGGGCAAGGGGGGATCTGCAGGCTACCTTAAGTGGGTAAGCTGTTGTAGGATCACGCAATTGGATAGGAACAGGGGTTTGGACATCCTATGATTTTAACTTTGGTATTGCTGTCTATCGGCGCACTCCTGTTTTTGGTTATCGCCTATAACGTGGTGCAGCAATATAAGCAGAAGGCGGAAGCGGAAAAGCGTCACGCCATTGCCAGACACAAGACGGTGGCCGACGAGACCGAAGAGGTGCTGCTGAACGTCAATCTGGTGCCTTTCTCCAAGAATATGGTGTTGCTGTTGCAGCACCGGATCCTCGATGCCTATCGCGCCATCGTGCAGGTGATGCCCAACAACCAGATCAAACAGCGCATCGCCGATGTGCAGATCCAGATCAAGAACGTGCAGGAAAATTACAGCAGTCAGGATGAAGGACACTTCAAGACGCCGGAGTCCGACCGTCAGGCGATCCAGATGCTGCAACTGGTGAAGAAGCTGCGGGCGGTGCTGCGTGTCGAGCACAACAAGGGCAAGATTGACCCTCAGGGGTTCGCCCAGGAAGAGCGCCGCCTCGAGCTGATGCAGCTCAAGATCAACATCTCCAATCTGGTCAAGCGGGCGATGGATGCCCGCATTCAGGGCCAATATGGCACTTGCCGTCAGCTCTATACCAAGGGCCTGTCGGCAATGGCGAGTGTGGCCGACAAGGATCCCTACCTGCTGGCCCGTGAAGAGGATATGCGCCAGGGCCTCAAGGAGCTGGAAGAGCTGCAACAGCAGAACAGCGCGCAGGATCTGCAAAACATCAAGGACAAGGAAGCCGACGAGCTCGATGTCCTGTTTCAACCCAAGAAGAAATGGTAAGCATGTCTCATCCACTCGATTCCACACTGGGGCCAATGGCCCCATTTGTTTCTCAGCTGTTGGCCGAACTGGCCGCCACTGGCATCAATATTCCCCAGCCAACGGTCGATCACCTCTGCTATCGGGCGGCAACCTTGCAGGAGTACCGTGCGCGATGTGCTGTGCTGGCTGAGGCGGGCATCTTGCTGGTGGAGGGGATGATCGGCGGTCGTCCCATCGCCACTTATCAGTTGCATCAGCCGCTGCTGGTCGGTGAGGTGCAGGTGCCCTGTATCGAACTGGCGGCGCCGAAGCCGGGTCGTGTCCATCAGGCGGGACTGGAGCATATCGAACTGGTGGTCGCCTCACTGCAGGAGCTGGTGGCGCACTATCCCGAGCACCCGTTCAAAACCGGCAATATGCAGGATACCCGCAACCCCGATATCGGCCTGATGCTGCCCTCCGGTCAGATCAAGTTTCACCTGTGCCCGCTGGCAGAGGTGATCGCCGAAGAGGTGGCGACCGGCGCTGTGGTCGTGGTGCCTGCGGATTATTTCGAGCAGGATTGATTGTGCGCACAATGCCGAGCGCACCTTACAGGTTCGTGAATAGCGCAGCAAAAGAGGTCACCGGTGTGACTAATGCCAGCCAATCAAGCCTGACTGGTATTGTTTTTATTGATTTTTTCACACTATCTCTCTGTGGCCTGGCCTTCACGCCGCAGGGTAATGTCGTACCTTTCGTTCTGGTAACACAAACTGCCCCGTTTGTTTCTCCAGGTCAGCTACTCGCTTCGGGATAGTCCTCGCTGACATGTATGGCATGCAGCTCCGTTCATGGGTGAGATAGACCGACGCCATGTGAAAACTCAACTGGCTCGCCGTGTATCCCTTCAAACTCGCCGCCATCTTCACCATCGCTGCGCAGCAGGTTGTATGCCAGCAGCCCGCCCCACAGCTCTTGCCGTATCCCCGCCGCCGTCTTGCTACGCAGGGTCAGCCGGTGCGGCTGCAGGCTGTGCTTCATCTCCCGATAGCCCAACTCGATTTCCCAGCGGTGGCTGTAGAGCTCGACGATGTCGGCTCCCGGGAAACGCATCGGGTCGACCATTGAGGTCAACACTTGGCGCTCCTTGCCGTTGATGTTGCGGGTCAGCAAGCGGGCTTCCAACGTGTCCGGCAGTTGCGGCCACTTCTTGCGTGCCTGTGGACTGGTCGTCAGATGCACCAGCACATCATGACGCCCCAGCTGGCGTGCACGCCCTTTTTGGGCGGTAAGAGCCAGTGCCGCTCGCAGCCGGTGGTTTGACAGGTACAGGTATGGAACGGGCTAAGCGAATAGACCCCCCTTGTCGAACAGGGTCAACGAGTGGTCTGTTCGCCGAACAGAGTCATGATTAGCTCGGATGGAATGAGGTCAGAGAGTGACTCAAACTGGGCGGCATTGTTGGCGTTGAGGAAGTCGAGATCCTGGTCGATACGCATAAAAAATCCGAAACAAAATCAACAGGTTTCGGATTTTTACACATCAGGAGGATCGGTCAATGGATCCTTGACTGATCGGCATTAACCTTGTCGGCGCCCTGTTGCATGGTAGGAACCGCATCGCGGTGAGGGTCAGTCCAGCAACTCCTGATGGAGGCGATTGATGATATTGCCCGCCTCGCTCTCCTTGACCAGGAAGCAGAGGTTGTGGGCGCTGGCGCCGTAGCAGATCATCCGGATGTTGTGCTCGCGCAGGGCGTCAAAGACCTGACTACCCACCCCGTTCACTTCGCTCATCCGGTTGCCGATGAGCGCCACCAGTGCCAGACCGGTTTCCACCTCCACCTTGCAGAGTTGCCCCAGCTCGGCCAGCACCTTGTCGCTCAGGATCGGCTCGCCGTTGCTCTGGCTGCCGGTGTGATCCAGCGTCAGCGACACGCTCACCTCCGAGGTGGTGATGAGATCCACCGAGATGCGGTGACGGGCCAGAATGCCGAACACTTCCGCCAGAAAGCCGTAGGCGTGGAACATGTTGAGGCTGTGCAGGGTCACCAGCACCTGCTGGCGGCGCAGGGCGACGGCGCGAAACAGCGGGCTTGAATCTGTGCTGGCGCGGATCCAGGTACCACCGGCGGCGGGATCCTTGGCGGAGCCGACAAACACCGGAATATTCTGGCGCACCGCCGGTTGCAGGGTGGCGGGGTGCAGCACCTTGGCGCCGAAGGTAGCCATCTCGGCCGCCTCGACAAAGCTGATCTCGGGAATGGGGCGGGCGCGGGTGACGAGACGCGGATCCGTGGTGTAGATGCCGGGCACATCGGTCCAGATCTCGATACTGGCGGCATCGAGTGCTTCGGCGAGCAGAGCTGCGCTGTAGTCAGAGCCGCCGCGCCCAAGCGTGGTGGTGCGACCATCGCCATCGGCACCGATAAAGCCCTGGGTGATGACGAGGCTGTCACCCAGCTGCGGGCCCAGCGTCTGCTGACAGAGAGTGCGGGTGGTAGCCAGATCGACGGTGGCCTTGCCAAAGCGGCTGTCGGTGCGCATCAGCTGGCGCACATCCTGCCAGTGGGCCTTGACGCCGCGCTGGCGCAGCAGTTCGGTAAAGAGGCGGGTAGACATCAGCTCGCCGCAGGCGATGAGGCGATCGGCCAGCTCCGCATCGGTATGCTGGTGGGCTTGCTGGGCCATGAGGCGGATCTCGTCCAGCTGACCATGAATGAGGGCGCTCATATCAACGGGGTTGCCGAGATCGGCCAGAATGGCTTGCTGGATCCCGGCCAGTTTGGCCAGCTGCTCGTCGCGGCCCGCTTCGTCCAGCTCCCCTTGTGCCAGGGCGACCAGCAGGTTGGTGACACCGGCGCTGGCGCTTAGCACCACTACCCGGGTGGCGGGATTGGCCAGCACGATGTCGGCGCAGTGGTTCATGGCCGGGAAGTTGGCGACACTGGTTCCGCCAAACTTGGCGACATTGATCGGGCTCATTGCTTACTCCTGTCTTAATTTAAGATTCCGGTTCCATCGGGCAAAAAAGAGAGGAGGAGGCTGAAAATGGCAGGAATGAACGAAGCTATCCCGGCCAGAAGCACTCCACCTGCAGAGCCCATCCCGTACCGCCCCTGACAGGGCGCGGTGGGGGATGATCACTACCGATGACAACCCGGGGGATTCAGCCCCCGCAGCCGACGTTGAGGTCACCAGTCTCCTCACTCGTCTCGGCGCTGCTCCCCCTGACCCAAGTTCACCGGACGCTGGCGTCCTCCCTTGGGCTGCCTGGGCAGCGCTCCTCTTCTGGCTCCACCAGGGCGGTGGAGTGCATTTAGAAATACCCTGCGTTGGATTGTACTGTCAATCGAGTTTGTGAAAAAGTTCAAATTGTCGGCTAACTCAACGCAGAATCAATGGCTTAGGCAATGGTCTTTGACAAAACCTTGGAGCGGCGCTGCCAGTTGTAGAGACGCTGACGCGCCACCGGCAGATCTTCCACTTCCAGCGGATCGAAGCCCCGCTCCCGGAACCAGTGGATGGAGCGGGTGGTGAGCACGAACAGGCGACGGATGCCGAGCCGCTTGGCCCGCTCGGCCACCTTGGCCACTAGCTGATCCCCGCGGTTGGAGTTGCGATAGTCGGGGTGGATGGCGACGCAGGCCATCTCCGCCATCGCCTCTTCCATAAAGCAGTAGAGGGCAGCGCAGCCGATGATCAGGCCATCGCGATCGATGATGGTGAACTTGTCGATCTCCATCTCCAGCTGCTCGCGGGAGCGGCGCACCAGAATGCCTTCCTCCTCCAGCGGGCGGATGAGATCGAGAATGCCGCCGATATCCTCGATGGTGGCGGCGCGGGCCTGCTCGGCACTTTCCCGCACGATCTGGGTGCCGAGGCCATCGCGGCTGAACAGCTCCTGCAACATGGCGCCATCATCCTGATAGCTCACCAGATGGGAGCGGGGCACGCCGCCACGGCAGGAGGCAATGGCCGCGCGCAGGTAGCGGGCGGTGCCGGACATCTCTTCTCCCGCCTGCTCCAGTTCCACCAGCAGCTCTTCGGCCTGCTCGGGGAAGAGCTCGGAGATGGCTTCGCCGCGCCTGTCCATGACTCCCTGGGTGCTGCTAAAGCAGATGAGCTTGTCCGCCTTGAGATCGACCGCCACCCGGCGGGCCACCTCTTCCGAGCTCAGGTTAAAGCTCTCGCCGGTGACCGAACAGCCGATGGGGGAGATGAGCACCAGACTCTTCTGATCGAGCTGGCGGGTGATCCCCTCCACGTCGATGCGGCGCACCCGGCCGCTGTGGCAAAAGTCGATGCCATCATCCACCCCCAGCGGCTGGGCGGTGACAAAGTTGCCGCTCACCACGCTGATCCGCGCCCCCTGCATGGGGGTATTGGCGAGCCCCATGGAGAGCTGGGCGGTGATGTCGTATTGCAGGCCACCACACACCTGTTTGATGATGGTGAAACTCTCGTCATCGGTGACCCGGATCCGCTTGTGATACTGGGCCTCGATACCGGCGCGGGCCAGTGCCTCATCATTTTGCGGACGTGAACCAAACACCAGCACCAGGCGTATGCCCAGTGTCTGCAGCAGGGCGATATCGCTGACGATATTGGCGAAGTTGGGGTGGCAGATGGCTTCTCCCCCCATCATCAGCACAAAGGTGGCACCCCGATGCACATTGACATAGGGGGTGGATTGCCGAAAGGCATTGACCAGACTGGGTTCGCGTTCACGCACTTGATATTTCTTCCATAAAAAAACAGCGATTGGCTCAATATATGAAAATTAATTCACAAATCAAGACTAAATATTGATTTTGACTGTTTCTGGTCTACCAGAGACGGCTTGGCCGTGCGGATCGGGGAAGGGGGGCGGGAGGCTTAGATGGTATGACGGGGCGAGCGGGAAGGGGCCCGCCGGTTGATCCGGCGCGATAAACTGCTATCTTCGATGCTCCTTTTCGTCAGCTGTGTGATTTCACAGGGTTTTATACAAGGACAGAATTCATGGAACAGATTATTTCACCGGCAGATGCCCTGCCGGGACGACGCGAAGCGATGGTGATTGGTCAGCAGCATGCGGTGAACGGCAACCCGACCCGGGGCCCCTGGCCAGAAGGGATGGCGGTGGCCTGGTTTGGCATGGGCTGTTTCTGGGGCGTGGAGCGCCTCTTTTGGCTGCAGCCGGGGGTCTACTCCACCGCGGCCGGTTATCAGGGCGGCGTGACCCAGAATCCCACCTACAAAGAGGTGTGCAGCGGCCTGACCGGCCATGCCGAGACGGTGCAGGTGGTGTTTGATCCGGCGGTGATCAGCTACGGCGATCTGCTCAGACTGTTCTGGGAGCAGCACGATCCGGCGCAGGGGATGCGGCAGGGGGGCGATGTGGGCACCCAGTACCGCTCGGTGATCTTCTATGGCGACGAGAGCCAGCAGATCATTGCCCAGCAGAGCATGGCGGCCTATCAGCAGGCGATGGCGGCGAGCGGCGACAGCCGTGCTATCACTACCCGCATTCTGCCGCTGGCGCCTTTCTATTACGCCGAGGATTACCATCAGCAATATCTGGAGAAAAATCCGGATGGCTACTGCGGATTGGGGGGCATTGGAGTCTGTTTGCCGCCGAGTCTGAACCGCTGAACAGGTTTGTAGGGGTTTTCTTAAAAAAAGTGAAAATAAATGAGGTCTGGCGGGAACTTATTGCTACCTGGCAGGACTAACTAGGTAGCGTCCAGGGATCGGATGCAAAGTCCAGACACATTTCTTGCCTTGAAAACCACCCAATGAATGAACGCTTGGGTGGATTGAAAATGATAGCAAGCAGGGCTGCCCACCAAGGCGGCCCTTTTCCTGTCTGCGTGTTTTGAAAACCTTGCGTTGGGCGAGAGAACCAAGCGGCAGATCAGCCGATCGCGCTGTCGAACAGGTTCTTGATCAGGTCAATAAACTCGATGAGGAAGGCTTTTTGTTCCGGGGTCGGGGCGCGCAGCCAGACGGCGGAGAGCACCTCTTCCAGATCGGCGACCACGGCATCGGCCTCCTGCATAATGGCAAAACGCACCTTGGCATCGAGCTGGGGGTTTTGCTCGCAAATAGCCATCAGGTTGCTGGCAACACGGCCACTGACCAGATCTTCGATGGTCTCTTCACCGTTGCTCTGCTGTTGGGATTCAAACAATCCCAAACTCTCCACCAGATACTCGATCAGCGAGATATAGCCTTCACTTTCTACCACCATGGTTGCTGCCTCAATACAGTAACAATACGAAAATTAAGCGTATTTTAGTGGCTTGCCCTAGCTTGGCAAGCAGCAGTGCAGGCGATGGCGCGTAAAACTGACTCCGCCCCGCTCCACGCACTCCAGCCCGGTCAACGTAAAGCCATGTCGTAAAAATAGCTCATAACTGAAGGCGCTGGCCTCGGTGGTGATGTGCTTCAGACCGAGCGCCCGAGCCCCCGCCAGTGCCGTGGTGAGCAGCAGATTGCCCAGTCCCTGGCGCTGATGGTCGGCGCTCACATAGAGCAGACTGAGGTGGCCATCAGCACTCAGAGTGACAAAACCGAGGGGCACATTTGCCTGCTCCGCCACCCAGCCGTGGTGTTCGCGCAACTGGCTGACAAAGCCGGGATGTTGTGAACCGAGAGCCCACTGCTCCACCTGCTCGGCGCTGTAGTGCTCGGGGCCGCTGCGTCGCACCGCCTGCTCAAACAGGCTCACGAGGGCGGGGATATGTGCCTCGCTAAGGGGGACAATACGTAATTCCGGGGTCATAAGGTCTGGTCGTCAGTGGGGTGGAGGGGGCGCGGTGCCTGTGGCCGTTTGGCTTTGGGCAGACCCGCGACAACCCGTTCATAGGAGTGGTGCACCCAGCCTTGCCACAGATCGTCCGGCAGCGCATCGGTTAACGTCACCGTGTTCCAGTGCTGCTTGTTCATATGCCAGCCCGGTTTGACCTCGGGGTGGATCTCGCGCAGCAGCAACGCCAGCTCGGGCTCGCACTTGAGGTTGATGGTGAGCGGGTCGGCCTGCCAATCCACCAGCGCGAACATCTTGCCCGCGATGCGGTAGGCCAGGATCTCCGGGCCAAACGGGGTATCTTCGGTGGCGCCCGGCAGGGTCAGCAGAAAGTGGCGCAAACGGGTCAAATCCATGGAGAGTTCTCGCAGAAGGGGTGATCCGGGTCATGTCAGGCGCATATCTATCGGCGGGTCTGTTCTGTTAATATGCGCGCAGCCGAGTATACCCCCCATCACCAAGGGAGCCTATTGGATGTTGTATCACAAGACCTTTGAGCTGGGTCCCGAGCGGGATTGGGTGGTGTTTGTCCACGGTGCCGGTGGCAGCTCCTCCATCTGGTTCAAGCAGCTGCGCGCCTATCGCGAACACTTCAACGTGCTGCTGCTGGACTTGCGCGGCCACGGCCAGTCCCACCAGCTGCAACAGGTGGTCAAGGGCCACTACAGCTTTCGGGAAGTGACCGAAGATATCGTTCGGCTGCTCGATCATCTCAATATCCGCCGCGCCCACTTTGTCGGCATCTCCCTTGGCACCATCCTTATTCGTCATCTGGCCGAGCTCTGCCCGGAGCGGGTCAAAAGCATGGTACTGGGGGGCGCCATTTTGCGGCTCGATATCCGCTCGCGGGTGCTGGTGCAGCTTGGCCGACTCGGCCAGCATATCCTGCCCTATATGTGGCTCTACCGGCTGTTTGCCTT
Organism: Aeromonas sp. QDB62; assembly: GCF_027705695.1. Classification (NCBI taxonomy): domain Bacteria; kingdom Pseudomonadati; phylum Pseudomonadota; class Gammaproteobacteria; order Aeromonadales; family Aeromonadaceae; genus Aeromonas; species Aeromonas sp. QDB62. Next base: position 27,371 of record NZ_JAPDCD010000038.1, read on the forward strand.
CATCATCATGCCGCGCCAGCACCATCAGGAGTCGCGCAACCTCTTTGTGCGCGAGGCCCGCAAACTCTGCCAGAAAGAGTTCAAACGCTGGTTCCGCCTCGCCACCGAGGTCAACCCGCTGATGCGTTATTTTCGCGAACGCTCCCTGCCCATTCCCACCCTCTATGTGATGGGGGAGGAGGATCATATGTTTCTGGCACCGGTGCGCGAACAGGTGGCCCGCGATGCGAGCTCCTCGCTGGCGGTGATCGAACAGTGTGGCCATGTCTGCAATGTGGAGCAGCCGGAGCAGTTTAATCGCCGTACGCTGGCGTTTATTCACTCCCTGTCCCGCCGTCACGGCTGATCTTCACCACGAGCTGTTTGATCGGTTCGTGTATCAAGTCTGTTCTCTCCTCACGCTACCGGACAGCTCTGTCCTGTGGTGCTCTTTTGCCATCCTTTTTACACCCCGTAATCGGTCATATTCCCGATAACGTAGCTCATCTTGTTTGCCCGGTTGCCGATAGCCATATGGAGATAGCAGGACATCGATTTGTTGTGCCATTTTTTCCGGCAGAGTGTGAAGCAATTAACCATTTCCTTCATATTGTATTGCTACCTTGTTGAGATATAGATTGTTTATCAATGACCTAAGGATGGGATATCAACGATGCGCCAGACTATTACCCCTACCCAACGAGAAGTCACTTTCCATCAGGATGAGTTGATTGTCTCCAAGACCGATCTGGCAGGGCGGATCACCTACTCCAATAAGATCTTCATGCGGCTGTGCGATTTTTCAGAAGAGACCTTGCTGGGTGCTCCGCACAATATCGTGCGCCATCCTGATATGCCCCGTGGTGTCTTCTGGGGCCTCTGGCATTTTCTCAAGGAGAATCGGGAATTTTTTGGCCTCGTCAAAAACATGACTGCCAATGGCGATTATTACTGGGTGTTGGCGAATGTCAGGCCCGATTTTCGTGATGGCAAGGCGATCGGTTACTTCTCGGTGCGTCGTTGTCCGTCACGTCAGTCCATTGCCGCGATAGAGCCTGTTTACCAGAAGATGCGTGAGTTAGAGCGGGGCATGGTCGGTGATGTGCCCAAGCAATCCTGGGACTGGCTGGAGCAGCATCTGGCCACTCAGGGGACTGATTACGAGCGGTTTGTGCTCAATCTGGTGCAACAGGATTAAGGAGTCATCCCATGTCTACCGTTCTCTCCAAAACCAGTAGTGCCAGCAAAAAGCACCTCTTTATCAGCCAGAAGTTTTTGCTCATCTGTACGGTATTCGGTCTCTCTGTTATTGCGCTGGCCATCTTCTCCATCAGCACGGTAGGGATGACCTAGTTTAACCTGGGCATTCCGGCGCTGGCCTTGCTGTTTATCGTGCTGGCATTGCGTGAACAGCGGCGACTGGTGGCCGTTATGGATCAGATCAATGACGTGCTGGTGAAGGCCGCTGCTGGTGAGACCCATGTACGGGTCACGCGAACCAAGGGGCTTGGCGAGCTCGGCAAGATAGCCTGGAACCTCAACGGCTTTCTCGACATCGTCGAGGCCAATATCAAGGACATGGTCTCTTGCTTCGAGCATGCGGGTCAGGGACGTTACTATCGCCACGCTTTCAAGCAGGGATTGCCGGGGGAGTTCTCCAAAACGGCAGACAATATCAACCTCTCTCTGCGTGCAATGCAGGAGGCGACCGAGCTATCCCGTCAGGGGGATCTGCTCAACAAGTTGCATCAGACCAACAACCATAACCTGCGGCACAATCTGGCGGGCAATCAGGAAGATCTGCTGACCCTCAGCAACAAGGTTGAAGAAGTGCTAGGTACTGCCCAGCAGGGGCTGGATGCTTCGCTACACAGCATGACTGTGGTCGAGGAGCTTAGTCAGGAGCTGATAGGCATCAACCGCGAGATGCAGGATACCGGACGGGTAGCCACTACCCTGGCGGGGGATAGTGCCCGGATTACCGAGACGGTCAATTTGATTAACGAGATAACCGCGCAGACCAACTTGCTGGCCCTCAATGCGGCTATCGAGGCTGCGCGCGCTGGCGAGGTTGGCCGTGGCTTTGCCGTCGTTGCCGACGAGGTGCGGGCGCTGGCTGAACGTACCCGCCAGTCAACTAACGAGATCCGTGAGGTGGTCAAGGGGCTGACAGCCAGTATTGAGGAGATCGTCTCCAGTGTGCTCTCGCTGGGGGATCGCAGCCAGCGGATCAGTGACAACGTGGATGGATTTCGGCATAGCTTCGAGGCCGTAGCCGAGGGGGCTAAATCCAATATTGGCCATCTGCACTATGCCAGAGGCTTGGCCTTTGCCTCGTTGCTCAAGCTAGATCACATCATCTTTATGCAGCGCGGCTATCGGGGGCTGGAGGCTCGTGGTGCTGATGGCTCAGCTGTGAGCCACACCGATTGCCGCCTTGGCCGTTGGTATTACGAGGGGGATGGCGCCGCCCTGTTTGGCTCCCTGGCAAGCTTCAAACAGCTCGAAATACCACATCAACAGGTCCATGGCGCAGTCAACAAGGCGCTGGTGGCTGCGCGGGGTGATTGGCTCCATGATGACCAGTTGCTTCATACCATTCTGATCGAGATGGAAAGTGCCGAGAACGCGAGCAAGCAGGTGATGGAACTGCTCAACCGTATGGTGCAAGAGCAGAGTGTTACCTGACCGCCGTTTGGCGAAAAATGACGGGTGCTCTGTTGCGATCGTGTCAACCACAGGTCGCTACCGGATAATAGGGGTGTCATGGGGCTGGTGGACCACCTAGGCAGACATACGGGTCCATACCTTAGTAGCCGGTCATCTCCAGATAGCCGACCCCCTTGGCATCTCCCTCCACCGTTACCGCCCCCTCCCAGTAGTCAAAGCGACCTGTCATGGCCTGATTGGGCTGACGGGCTTTGATGGTGAGGCTCATCCCTGCGGCGTTTAGCTGCCACTCTACGGGGTAATTCTGCCCCTTGGGGCCGCGCCAGGTGTTGCCTGGAGTGAGGCGAATCGCGTCGGGGGCGAGCACCCGGTTGCTGCCGTCCCGCTCAATCAAAATGCCGTAACGGTTTTCTGGCTCGGTGCTGCCCGCCTTGGTGCGCAGGCGAAACAGCATCAGCTCGCGGCCATCGGCCAGTTGCAGCGAAAACCAGTCCCAGCCCGATTGCCACTCGGCCAATACCGAGCTGCTCCACTCGTGATCAAACCAGCCTTGTCCGGTCACGGTGCGGGTCTCACCATCGCGGGTCAGGGTGCCGCGCAGCGTGAGGCGCGGGTAGGAGTAGTAAAAGGAGGCGTTGCCCGGGCTCTTCTCGCTGTAACCGGCCTTGCCTTGCAGCACCAGCGGCTTGGCGGCACTGACGGTGAGGTTCAGTTCGCCAATCTTGCTCTGCACCTTGAGGGTAGCGGGGAACAGCGCTGCCCCTTGCGAGGCAAGCCGCCACTCCCTGAGCCAATATTGGCCGCCGCTGGCTCCCGCCAGTCCCGGTCCCTGCCGACTGGCCCGTTCATCTTGCTGGTGGCTGCCACGGTCGAGATCCGTGATGGCAAACTGGGCCAGCCAGAGCTGGGGAGTGAGCCAGGGATTGCTGGTGCGGAGTTCTTGTTCGATCCCTTGGCGAAACAGGGTCCACTGCATGCCATATTCGCGCCCCTGCTCATCCTTGAGGTTGCCGGTGAGATACCACCACTCGGAGCGGTAATCGGGGTGGGCGGCGTGATCCTCCGGCAATTGAATGGTTTGCCCCGGCAGCACCTTTTTGAAGCTGTCGCTGCCGCCGCCGAGCAGGGCGCCCAGATCGCTGGCACCGATAGCCCCGCTATAGAGTGTCCAGAGAACCCCCAGCGCCCACCCTTTGATTTTTTTCATACCACTCTCCTTGCCGCATACCAGGAGGCCAGTGCGCCACATACCGGCGCCAATAGCAGGGCGGTGACCGCATGAAGGGGGGCGGCCTCGAAGGCGAGGCGCCAGCCAAAGGCACGGGGATTGACCACCTCGATCAGCACCCAGGCGAGGCCATATCCCACCGGCAGCGCCAACAGGGCGGTGAGCAGCCCCAACCCCGCCCCTTGCCACACCAGCAGCTGGCGGCAGTGGCTCGGGCTCAAGCCCAGACTCTGCAAGGTCTGCAGCTCGCCACGGCGTGCCAGCCCCAGCACCATAAAGGCCGAACCGATCCCGACAAAGGCGATGCCGAGGATCAGCAGTTTCAAGAGCTCGGTCACCACAAAGGTCTGGTCAAACACCTTGAGCGCCGCGCTGTGGATGGCGGGGGCGGAGAGCAGATTGAGCTGCTCGCCAAAGCGCCCGCGCAGGCGGTCGGCCAGCTGTTCGGGGTCGTCACTGAAGAGGGCTAGGGACTGCACCGCCCCCGCCTCGAAGGCGTGCAGGAGTTGCCCCTTGTCACTGCCGTAGTCCTGATAGACGCCGGTGACGGTGAACTGCCTTGGCCCCTGCTCGCCGCTGATAGCCAACTGTTGGCCGACCTTGACCCCGAGGCGCACCGTCAGCGGTTCGCTCGCCAGCACCTCATCGGGATGGGTCGGCCAGCGTCCGGCCAGCAGCGGATAGGCCGCTTTAAGCTGGGGAATAAAGTCCATCTGTGCCCACTCGATGGGCTGCCCCTGCCAGCGGGCAGGGTGCACCGAGCGGCGCGAGGCGGCGCTCACCAGCGGATTGGCGAGCAGGGTCTCGAGGGTGGCCTCGCTCAAGGTGCCCTTGTTGCCCGCCACCCCCTTGGGGGCGGTGACATAGAGATCGGCAGCCAGACGCTGGCCGAGCCAGATCTCCACGCTGGAGCGAAAGCTCGACACCATGACCCCTATGCCGATGGCCGCCGCGATGGCCAGTTGCAACGCCATCACCGCGATGGCGGTGCGATCGAGATGATAGAGAGTCTCGGCCACCCCGAGTCGGGCTGTGAGGGGGCCGCCCGCGCGCCGTCGCAACCAGCCAAGCAGGCCGCGCAGGGCATCGGGCAGCCAGAGCGCCATGGCCAGCAGCCAGCCTCCGGCGATAAAGAGGGCGCCACTCAGACCGGTTTGCGGCAGCCACAGGCACAGAGCGCACAGCAGCAAGATGGCGATGGCCAGCACACGCCGTCGCCACGGGTGAGCGGGAGGACGGTTGCTGCCAGCACGCAGTTCGAGGGGGGATTGGCGCAGCAGTTGCCACCAGCCGGGCAGGTTGGCGGCCAGCGTACCGAGCAGCCCGATCAACAGCGCCTTGAGCAGGCTCACAGGGGAGAGGCGCAACAGGTCGATGGGGTTGGGGCCATAGAGATCGGCCAGCGCCTGGGTCAGCTGTCCCATTAGTGCCAGCGCCAACAGGCTGCCGAGCAGCACACCGAGCAGGGTGCCGATGGTGGCGAGAATAACGAGCTCCAGGATGAGCCAGCCGAGCACCCGACTCGGCCCCATCCCCAGAATGATCAACTGGGCCAGCTGGGGGCGGCGCACGCTCTGGACAAATCGCTGGGCGTTGAACACCAGAAACAATCCCACCGCCATGGCGAGCAATGAGAGCGCCGTCAGATTGAGGGCCAGTGCATCGCCAAGCTGGCTGGCATCCAGCGCTGGGCTGATGGGCTCAAGCCACAAGGGTTGGTTCGGGTAATCGGTTTGCAGGGTGGCCTGCAGGGTACGAGCCTCGGCTTCGCTTAGCTTGAAGACGATGCGATCGAGCCGACCCGCTTTATCCAGCAACGGCTGGGCGAGGCCGATGTCGGTTATCAGTAGTCGCTCCATGGGCACGGCGCCCGGTTCAAACGTGCCCGCCAGCGTCAGGGTCAGGGGGCGGGCGCTTGCGCCATCGCTGCCGCCCAATACAAAGCGGCGGCTCTGGCCCGCTTGCCAGCCAAGGCGCTCCGCTTCGGGGGCCGCCAGCCAGATGCTGTCGGCCCGGTTTAGGGGGAAGGCGGGCTCGCTCGCGGGGCGGGCGCCAAACAGCTGGCGCAGGGGGCCGGGGTTGAAGAGATCCATCCCCAGCAGTTGAAAGCTGCGCCCCTGCTCATCCTTGAGCCAGCCATGGAGCTGGGGCATGGCATCGAGGGCGTGCTGGCTGGTCACCAGCTGCACGTAAAGCTGCTCATCCAGCCCGCCAGCGGGGGCCAGCCGGTAGTTGGCTTCCCCTGCCAGCTGGCTGCGGGCGGCGACAAAGTTGGTGCGGGCGCTGTGATTGAGCAGCTCGATGGCCACCACCAGCGACACCCCCAATACCAGCCCGGCCAGACTCATCAACAGCAGCCAGGGGTGGCTGCGATAGAGGCGCAGCAGCGCTTTGAGTGGCAGCATCAGCGTGCCTCCAGCAGACGCAGTCGCTGTCTAGTCATGACGGGGCCCCTTGAGTTCGATCAGTTGGCCCCCTTCGAGGCGCAGCACCCTGTCGGCCAGCGCGGCGTAGGCCGGGTTGTGGCTCACCAGCAGCAAGCCTGCGCCGGTGCCCCGCACCGCCGCGATCATTAACGCCATCACCTGTTCGGCATTGTGCTCATCGAGGCTGCCGGTGGGTTCGTCGGCAAGCAGCCACTGGGGCTGATGGATGAGGGCGCGGGCCAGCGCCACCCGCTGTCGCTGACCGCCGGAGAGCTGCTCCGGCCAGGCATGGCGCTTGTGGCTCATATCGAGCCGTTGCAGCAACTGGTCAATCCTGGCCTCATCCGGTGGCAGGCCGTTGATGGCCAGCGGCAGGGCAAGATTCTCGGCCACATTCAGGGTCGGCAGCAGGTTGAAATCCTGATAGACGATACCGAAATGGCGGCCACGCAGGCGCGCCCGCTCGTCGGGTGAACGGGTGTCGATCCGGGTCTCCCCCAGCCAGATCTCCCCCTCGTCCGGGGCAATCAGCCCGGCGATCAGATTGAGCAGGGTGGACTTGCCGCAGCCGCTTTGGCCCAGCAGCAGGGTGATCTCGCCAGCGGGGAGGGCGAGATCGAGATGGTGGAACAGCGGCAGTCGTTCACTGCCGTTATCGAAGCTCTTGCAGAGGTTGCGCAGGGTCAGCATGGGGTAACCGTTTGATGGTCAATGGCTTTCATCATGCTTGGTACGCTAGCACGGCCGACAATGATCAACACCCCTTACGGTTGATCAGGAGTGCCAGTTAGTGATCAAGGCGGCAAAAGAGCAGTGGATCCTCGCTGGATCCCGCTTGCCCGAGGTGGTTAGAATAGGGGCTTCCATGGGTCACAGGATGAGCAAGGATGTTACACAAGCAAGTCAGTTTTATCATCGATAGCAAGGGCAACAAGCAGGCTGCCGTCGTCCCCATCGAGATCTACAACGAGCTGATGACCCTGCAAAAGGCGCTCTCTGACAACCGGCCGGGGGAGCGCGAGCTCTACCACTTCAACGGCAAAGGGGCCGAGGCCCACGGTTATCCGGTGGGCAAGCGGCAAAATCCGGGCTTTATGGTGCTGGCCGGTTCCACCGCCAATGGTGAGGATGCCGCCTCTTTGCGCGAAGCGGTGATCGAACTGCGGCTGGAGTTGCTGCAAAAGGGGATCATTGTGCCCCGCAGTCAGGGCGGCTTTGTCTTTACCGCCGATCAGCTGTTCAACAGCCCGAGCCTGGCCGCCAGTCTGGTAGCGGGCAATAACCGCAGCGGTCTGGATGCCTGGCAAAACAGCGCTGGCTATACCCTCAAGCAGTCGGGTTTCGGCAAGAAATAACCCGGCGTCTCGACAGTACACTAATTAATCGTTAATTGACCTGGATGAATTTTTCTTTTCATCCAGGTGCTAGCATCGTGGCCAGATGGTTCTAAAAGGAAGAGACCATGTCTGCGCTCACCCCTGTTATTTTGCTGCTTTCCCTGTTTATCCCTCCCGCCCATGCCAGTAGTGGCCCTGTTGTGTTGACATCCTCCGCCATCGGACTTTTTTGTGTCGGATTGTTTGTGTTGGCCTATGCCCTGGTGATGGCTGAAGAGTATCTGCAACTGCGCAAGTCCAAACCCGTGCTGGTGGCCGCCGGGGTGATCTGGATCCTGATCGGTATCGCCTATGCACAGCAGGGGATGAGCCCTGTCGCCGAGCAGGCATTTCGCCATACCCTGCTGGAATATGCCGAGCTGATGTTGTTCCTGCTGGTGGCGATGACCTACATCAATGCCATGGAGGATCGGCGGCTGTTTGATGCCCTGCGTGCCTGGCTGGTACGCTCGGGGTTTCACTTGCGCACCATGTTCTGGTTGACCGGGGGGCTTGCCTTCTGTATTTCGCCAGTGGCAGACAACCTGACCACTGCGCTGCTGATGTGTGCCGTGGTGTTGAAGGTAGCCAACGGTGATCGGCGTTTTGTCAATCTTGCCTGCATCAACATAGTGATCGCCGCCAACGCAGGCGGGGCCTTCAGTCCCTTTGGCGATATCACCACCCTGATGGTGTGGCAGGCGGGCAAGGTGCAATTTGGCCAGTTCTTCGCCCTGCTTATTCCCTCTCTGCTCAATTTTCTGGTGCCGGCCATCCTGATGAGCCTGATGGTGCCGCGCCATGTGCCGGATGCTGATAATGAGGTGGTCGATCTCAAGCGCGGTGCCCGCCGCATCGTCGTGCTGTTCTTGTTGACCATCACCACGGCGGTGCTGTGCCACAGTTTCCTCCATCTGCCGCCCGTACTGGGCATGATGCTGGGGCTCGGTTATCTGCAGTTTTTCGGCTTCTATTTGCGCAAGTCGCTGCCACGATCTCTTGCTCGCAAGCGGGCGCTCTATGAACGCAATGGCGATGATGTGCGGTTGCGCAGTCTGGGGGCTGTCGTGCCATTTGACGTGTTCAACAAGGTGGCCAAGGCGGAGTGGGATACCCTGCTCTTCTTCTACGGGGTGGTGATGTGTGTCGGTGGTCTGGGTTTTATGGGGTATCTGGAGCTGGTGTCACACTGGTTGTATGCCGGAGGGGATCCCACCATGGCCAACATCTTCATCGGGGTCTTGTCCTCCGTCATCGACAACATTCCCGTGATGTTTGCCGTGCTGTCGATGAACCCCGATATGGCGCTGGGGCAGTGGCTGCTGGTGACCCTGACCGCCGGGGTGGGGGGCAGCCTGCTCTCCATCGGCTCTGCGGCCGGGGTGGCCCTGATGGGGCAGGCCCACGGCATGTATACCTTTTTTGGCCACCTGAAGTGGCTGCCTGCCATCGTGCTCGGTTATCTGGTGAGCATAGGGGCGCATCTATTGCTCAATCGCGCCATGTTCTGAATCGGTATTACGCCATAACCAGCGAGGCCCCGTAGATGCGGGGCCTCGTTGATCCAGATGCAAGGATCGTGGTCGGTGCAGGAGAAGGGGGGCTACTCTCCTCGCTTGCCCGTCAGCAGCCAGTAACTCAGGGTGGAACCCACGCCGCAGCAGGCAATGGCGATGGCCATGGGCAGCGGCGATTGGGGCGGATTGAGGTTGACCAGAATCCCCACCACGGCGCCGATGCCAAAGCGCAGGGTGCCCGCCAGTGCCGAGGCGGTGCCCGCAGATTGCGGGAAGTGGCCCATCAGGCCGGTCATGGCGTTGGCGCCCACCAGACTGATATGGCCGACAAACAGTACCACCGGAATGACGATGCCCCACAGGCCGCCGGTCTGGCTCCAGGCGTTGTAGACCAGCAGGGCGCCCGCGCAGGGCAGCACCAGCAGACCGTATTGCAGCATCCGCTCGGCGCCTACCCCTTTCACCAGTCGGCTGTTGACGAAGGTGACCACCATCATCAGCAGGATATTGAGGCCAAACAGCCAGCCGTAGTGCTCGGTCGGCACCTTGAAGTACTCGATATAGACGTAAGGGGAGCCGCTTAAGAAAGCGAACATGCCGGAGCTGGAGAGGGAGCCGCACAGCACATAACCCATGGCGCCGCGATGGGAGAGCACCCCCCAGTAGTTCTTGAGGATCTGGCCCAGATTAAGGGGTTGGCGATGTTCCGGTTTCAGGGTCTCCTGAATTTTCCACTGCATCACCAGACAGATCAGCAGGCTGATCCCCACCAGCAGCCAGAAGATCACCCGCCAGTCGGCGTGGGCACTGATATAGCCACCCACCACTGGGGCCACCAGCGGTGCCAGGGTCATCACCAGAATGACGAACGACATGGCGCGGGAAAAGGCATCCTTCTCGAACAGATCGCGCAGCAGGGCATTGACCACTACCGACCCCGCGGCGCCGCCCGCCGCCTGCAACATCCGGTAGGCCAGCAATTCGGGCAGGGAGTCCGCCATGGCGCAGCCCACCGAGGCGATGGCAAACATGATGAGCCCCGCCAGGATCACCGGCTTGCGGCCATAGCTGTCGGCCAGCGGGCCGTAGAAGAGCTGACCGATGGCAAAGCCGCCCAAAAAGGCGCTGATGGTGAGCTGGGCGCCGTCGATGCTGGTGGCCAGATCCCGGGCAATGGCCGGAATAGCGGGCAGATACATATCCACCGCCAGCGGGGTCAGACCCGCCAGAGCGCCGAGCAGGATAAACAGGAAACGGGGGGAGAGGGCGGCAGCCTGAGCTGTTGGCGATTGGGGCATAGGGTGTCCAGTTGATGCGAAACGTCGGGTTGAAAAGCGCGAAAAAAGCAGTCTATCAGTTTTGTCGCGGCTATGGATCCGGTATGGCGAGCCAGAGGCCGGGCTCGGCGGCAAAGCGCGGGGCAAACCAGTGCTGGCGCACCGCAGTGGGCATTTCGTTCGCGGTGATGGGGCGGCGACTGAGGCGGCAGGCTCCCTGAGAGAGCGCCAGCGCCGCATCTCCCTTGTACCAGCCATCGGTCACCGGTAGGGCCATGGTCTCTCGCAGCAATCTTACGCCCCATTGGGTCACCAGCGCCGGGCAGCTTTTCTCTGCCAGCCTTGCTGCCTGCACCATGGCGGGCGGACGGGGCAGGGTGAAGGTCGCGCCGAGCAGCAGCAATCCGGCCACTGCAGCCAGCTTCTCGCCACGACGTGGCAGCCAGCCTGCCAGCAAAACTATGCCGAGCAAGGTGATGGGCGCCAGATGGCGGGGATTGTCGGGATTCTGGCCAAACAGGGTCCAGAGCAGCAGGGCGAGCCAGTAGATCGTCCAGAGCGGGGAGAGGGCGGTAGTGTGGCCTTTTGAGCGCTGCCAGAGTGGCAGCACCAGCAGCGCCACCATCAACAGGGGCCAGAGCAGGGTGAGCTGATCGTTGAAAGTGTTAGCCCAGCTCAGCAGCCGATCGCCGTGGGCCGCCGCCGTGTTGCCCCACAGGGTAAAGTGGCCGTCGGTAAAGCGTCGCCCCTCACTGAAATAGGCCCAGCCATCGGCCTGCCAGACAAAGAGCAGGCTGGTGAGCCCCACCAGCGCGATGGGGAGCACAAACCTGACGCGCGTTCCCTGTTGCGCCAGCCCGAGCCACAGGGGCAGCAGCGCCAGCACGAAGTAGGAGGGGCGCAGGGCCAGCAACAGACCCAGCAGCAGACCGGCCAGCGCTGGTTTGCGATGTCGCAAGGCCAAGAGCGCGCCCAGCCAGGCGGCCAGCGCGGGCCCATCCGAGAGGCCGGAGAGCGCCAGCGTCGGGGTGAGCGGCAGGGCCAGCACCAGCAACCAGACTGGTGCCAGCAGGCTGGGCCGTTGCCACAATCTCACCGCCAGCAAGGCGGCGAGCGGCGCCAGCAAACTGCTACCGAGCAGACTTACCCACTGCACCGCGCGGGCCGGATCGTCGACCACCAGATTGATCAGCCGCGCCAGCCAGATAAAGGCGGGATAGCCCGGAAAGTGGGGGGAGAACTCCAGCACGCTAAAGCGCGTCACCCCATGGGCGAAATTGAGGGCATCGTCGGAATCGAGCGCCACCGGAAAGGTCAGCAGCCAGCAAAGCCAGGTCAGTTGCAGCAGGATCAGTAACAGGAGCAGTAAGTAGGGTCGATTAGCGAAGCATAATCGGCCGTGGTGACGCCCCCCTTCTCCCCTTGCGGGGGAAGGGTTGGGGATGAGGGGGGCTGTCATCATCGATGAGAGGTCATCAAAGCGGCGCCAGCACGGCTATCAGCGCTTTTTCTGCATCGCTAAAGGCTGCGGAATCGGCGGGCTTGGCGCCCACCCCGAACACCCCAGGGTTACCGATGGCATCCAGCACCTTGGCCAGCGCCTGTTCGGCCGCCTTGCGATCCCCTTCACTGAGTGATGGGAGGATCAAGTCGAGGAAGCGCTTGCTCTTGACCACCAGCACCTTGGCGGTCTGGTAGTCGCCGAGGTTCTGGCTGGCCCCTTCGAGGCGGCGCTCGATCTCCGCCTTGTAGGCGCGGTTGAGCAGGGCGGCGGTGGCGGATGCATCTTGGGCCTTGATGGCGGCGGTCAGCGGCGCTTGCAGCTCCACCTTGTGGTGCTGTTCCAGATAGGTCAGCTCATCGGCAATCTCGCTCAAGGTGGCGCTGGCATCCTTGCCGTCAGTGGCGGCGGTCAGCAGTGCCTCGCGGGCGTCGATCAGTGGCTCCTTGCCGGCGGCGGCGTAGGAGTAAGCCTGCGCCTGACCGCTCAGGGTCAGCAGCAGGGTGAGGGCGAGTAAACCCGGGCGGATGGTCATCCTGTTCTCCTTTCTTAGCCAAGAGGCTATTCCAATGGCGCGGCCCTCAGGCCACGCTCTGGGTTTCGATCACGGTGTTTTCGTTGCGATGGTTAAAGATGGCGTGGCGTCTGTCCACCCCGTCGATCACCACATTCAGGGGCCATCAGGCCACACTCTGGGTTTCGATCACGGTGTTTTCGTTGCGATGATTGAAGATGGCGTGGCGTCTGTCTACCCCGTCGATCACCATGTCGGCGGCCATCATCCCCATCTCCATGGCGGTGTCGGTGAAGATGTAGCGGAATGTCCCCTGACGGCCGGTCATGATGAGGTTGGTGATCGGCATCAGCGCCTTGATCGCTTCGTTACGGCGCGCCTGATAGCCTAAATCCATCAGCGGATAGGCGTATTCGCTACGCGCTTCAAAAGTTTCATCGCCAAGCTTGGCGGTATCGACACCGAGGCTGGCGAGATCGGCGGTAACCCGACCGCGCAGATCAGAGAGCGGTGCTTGCCAGGTGGCATCCCCCGGATTGCAGGGGATCTCCAGCATCACCGAGGTCTGGCCCTGTGGCGCCATAAAGGGGCTGCGCCGGCGCGGCTCCTGCAAACGAGTGGCCAGGATATGGGGGTCGGAGAGGTACTGCCAGGTGTTGTCCGACAGGTTTTCCTGCTTGAGCGGCATATTGACGAAGCGAAGTGACCGGTAGTGCAGATCGCACGGCAAGTCCAGATGCTGGCAGGTGAGCGGCAGCGGCAGGGTGGAGATCACCAGATCAAAGTGCTCACTCTGCTCAACGTCATCTTGTTTCCAATACACCCGTTCGATGCGGCCATCAGCCTGCTCAAGGCGGGTGATGGTGGCGCCGGTCTTCAGCTCAACCCCTTCGGCCACCAGCCGCTCGCCCAAGGTGGTGAAGATCTGGCCAAAGCCATATTTGGGGTAGCGGTATTTGCGGGCATAGGTGCGCACCGAGAGGCTGCCGTTGCGCCTTGGCAGCAGGCGGCGCGCCACGTCTTTGAGATCGATCAGGCTGATGCGCTGACCGGCCCAGTCGGCGGAGAGCTTGTCCGGGTTGATGCCCCAGAGCTTGCCGGTGTAACCCTCGAAGAACTGGCGATAGAGGGTGCGGCCGAAGTGACTCTGGATCCACTCGGCAAAGCTCGCCTTGGCGAAGTCGGTGGGCTTCTTGCTAAAGGGCAACAGCAGTAAGTCCTTCACCGCACCGGCCATCAGGGTCAGCGGCGCTGTCTTGAGCAGGTTGGGCAGGTTCAAGGGGTAGTCATAGGTGCGCCCGCCAAAGCGGATGACGCTTTTGCGCTCGGCGTGGAGCAGATCGTCCCCCATCAGCTCGTCGATAAAGGCGAGCAGCTCGGGGTTTTTGGTGATAAAGCGGTGGCCGCCGTAGTCGAAGCGATACTCGCCATCGCGCCCCTTGAAGGTCTGGGTGGCGCACATGCCGCCGACCACCGGCTCCTGCTCGAACAGGGTGACCGTAAAACCGGCGCGGCGCAGGCGCCAGGCAGCCATCAAACCGGCGGGGCCTGCGCCCAGCACCGCAATGTGCTTCTTGTTGTTATCGCTCATGACCTATTCCGAAACTGCTTGATAGATAAGGGAAACGCGCCAAGGCGCGGCTCCCGAATAGTGTTGTTACCCCGTGGCCTTGTTGCCACAGGGCGTGCGTGCTCAGCCCTTGCCAGTTGCGGCGCTCACCTGCGGGCGATAGCTGCGCTGCCAGAGGGTAACGAAGATCGCCAGATAGAGGGCCCAGGTCAGCAACTGCAAGCCAGCGGGTGAGGCATTGTAGCCAAACAGGGCGCGCAGGAAGGTACCAAATACCCCCTGATCGTCGAGAATGTGGCTGATGTCGAACACCGGCGTGGTCCAGAAGGTGATGATATCTGCCGCCTGCAACATATTGACGGCAGATGACAACAAGCCTGCGGCGATGATGATGATCAGCAGCCCGGTCCAGCGGAAGAAGGGGGCCAGCGCCACCTTGCGGGTGGAGCGCAGCAGCCCCCACACCAGCGCGATGGAGACCAGCAGCCCCACCAGCGCGCCTATCAGGCCGGATTGCAGATCCACCCCTTGGCCCGAGTAGAGCAGAGCGGAGAAGAAGAGCACGGTTTCAAACCCTTCGCGCATCACCGCTAGGAAGGCGAGCAGCACCAGACCAAACAGGTTGCCGCCATCGATGGCTGCATCGATGCGCGCCGTCATGGCCCCCACCTGGGATTTGGCCTGTTTTTGCATCCAGATCGCCATATAGGTGAGCACCAACGTGGCGAAGATGAGGATCCCCGCCATCAAGAGGTGGTTGTAGCGCTCGCTCTCGAACTGGCTCACCACCACCTGGAACAGGAAGGCGACGACAAGGGAGGCGATAAGGCCGAGCCCCACCCCCAGATAGATGAACTTGTTGTAGCGGCTCGCCCCCAGCTTGGCGAGGTAGGAGAGGCAGATGCCGACCAGCAGGAAGGCTTCCAGCCCCTCGCGCAGGGTAATGAGAAAACTTGCAAACATCAGGATTGAGGCTCCGTTGCAGGCGTGACGGGGAGAGGCCGCAGGGTCAGTTGCAGCCGATTGAGTTGCACTATGGGTGGCTCCGGCAAGCTTGGCTCGGCGGCGCGCACCGCATCATTGACCCACTTGGGGTAGGTGCGGAAATTGAGTTTGATATCGGCCTTGAAGGGCCCTTGGGCATCTGCGGGCAGCGACCAGACTTCATCGCGCCAGCCATCGGCCGGAATGCGGGTATCTTCCAGCAGTTTGGCGTAGCGCCAGAACTTGAGCCCCACCGGCTTGCCCTCGGCATCGCCGAACACTTTTCTGAACAGTCGCGCATCTTCTGGGACGGCGCCATCCACCGGCTGGCCGCTGGCAAGCACCACCTTGCCACTGGCGTCAGTGATGGTCAGCTCCAGCCAGAGTTCACGAAAATCGGCCACCCCGGTGGGCAGGGCATGGCCCGCGCCGGTATTGGCGACCCGCACCACCAACCGCTGACTATCGGCAGCCTGTTCGATACGGGCCGAAAGGGTAGCGCTGGAGCGCAAGAGCGCCAGACTCTCTTGTTCAAGGTCGGGATTGCGCAGCCCCACCAGCTGGTGCTGGGCGCCGGTAAAGTTGTGGCGATAGAGCCGCGCCTTCATGGTGCCATTTTCGGTGGACTGGCCCGCCACCGGCGCGCCGCCATTGCCCGGCTCGGGGTTCATATGGCAGTCGATGCAGGTGCGCCGCTTGGCGGGATCCTTCGCATTCGCGAAGCTGGAGTTTTCCCACTCGTCCCAGGTGTTGACGATATTGGCGCCGGTGCCTGGGGCAAACTCGTTGTGGCACGATTTGCACAGGGCTGCGTCGCGGTAGAAATCCTTCTGGTAGGAGGCTTTATGGGCCGCCGGGCGGGCGTTGATCTGCCGCTCGGCCAGCCAGTGCTTGAGGCTGCCGCCCGCGGCATCCTCGAACACATAGCTCTCGCGGTCTTTCAAATTCACGGTAAAGGCACTGTTGCCGCCCGCATCTTCCACCTTGGTGATGCGATGGCAGAGCACACAGCCGGTCCCTTCCTCCACCACAGGTTCGCCCGCTTTGTGAGCGGCAATCAACGAGGCACCGCCCTGCTCGAACATGTGGGAGCCCTTGGGCAGATCCAGCTGGCCGGTCATCACCTGCTGGGGCATGTGGCAGCCCTGACACCACTGACCGAAGGCTTCGCCCTCAGTTTCGCGGGCCAGCGCCTGTACCACCTTGTAGTAGGGGTGGGAGTTGCCCATCAGCCGGTGGTTGCTCTCGCTCCAATCCTTGAACGCCTGTTGGTGGCAGTTCTGGCAGGAGGCGGAGTTGAGCCACGCCTTCGGGTGAGTGGTCGGCGCCTTGGCGGGATCCGTGCGCGGGGCATCGAGTCGCAGCCAGTTGGCGAGATAGGGGAGGTTGCCATCGGCGGTGACGAAGGCGTGCAGATCTTCCATCATTACCTTCACCTCGGGCTGAGGCTGGGCGGGGTCAACCACCTCGGCCCCATCGCGGGTGTCATGGCCCATGCCGCCCTGGGTTTGCTGGGTCATGCGCAGGTATTCGCCGACAAAATCCCCCGCCACCATGTTGGTGAGGTTGGCGTGGCCGTTGATGGCGTTGTCGCCGCTCTGCTGGCGATGGGCCGCCATCAGATAGCGGTTGGTGAAGTTGAACCCATCCAGATGGCAGGAGTTGCAGCTCATCCAGTTGTCCCCCGCCATAGGGAAGCGTGAGTTGGCCGCTGTGTTACCAAGGTTGAACAGCCGCTCGCCGCGCTGAAGCGGCTCGGGGCGGGGATCTGTCTCGACCAGCTTGGCGAAGTGGGGTACATCGACGGTGACGCGGGCAAACGGGCCGCTGCCGCCGCTATTGAGGCGGGTGAGATCCTGCCCCATGGCGTTGTGCACCAGAATGTGATCGCCGTCGATCAGCAGATCCCGCGGATTCTGGCCCGGCAGGTGGCGCAAGAGCTGGGTCGCTTTGGCGCCCCCCTGAAACTTCTTGCGGCGGTGGCGGTTGTTGTTGGACTTGCCGCTGCGCGACAGGTCAAACACCAGCATATCTTCCGAGCCCGCCAGGGTCAGATAGACCCGCTTGCCGTCGGCGGCGAAGCGGGCGGCAAACGGGTTGGAGACGATCTGGCTGCGGTTGCCGACGCTTGGCAGGTTGATCTGCAAAAAGAGCTGTTTTCTTTCATCGACCCGCTCTTTCTCCTCATCGAGATCGATGATGGAGACGGCCGGAAAGACGGTGCTTTGAAACTGGAAGGGGTGGCTGAAGCTCCACAGCACATGAGGCAGCCAGGCCTCGCTGCCATCGGGAGAGAGGGCGATGCCGTCCAGCAGGCGCGGCAAGCCCTGCGAGTCGCTCGGCGTGTCGCTATGGGTCTCGGCCAGGGTAATGAGCTTGGGTTTGGGAAGCGAAGATCCCTTGGCGCCGTGGCCAAGCTTGGCGAGATCATAGATGGCGAGCTGGCCGGTCATGGAGTGGGTGAGCAGCAGGCGATCGTTGTCGGTCAGGGCCAGCCCGCGGGGAGTCTCGGCGGTTTCTGCATCCAGCTGGAGGTTGCCCGCGGTGTCGTAGGCCTGCAGGCGAGCGGATTCGAACAGCGTGACCCAGAACCACTGCCGTTTGGCATCGAAGATGACCCCATAGGGTCTATGGCCGGTGGGGATCGCCTTTTCCAGATCGAGGTCATCATCCAGCAGCAACAGGCGATCACCGCTGTAGTCGGTGACCAGCAGGGTACCGTCATCGGCGCGGGCCAGCTGGCGCAGATCGCCTCCCAGCTGCACCTCTTTGAGCCGCTTGCCGCTATCGCGCTCAAGCAGGGTGACTGAACCTGCGCTCAGGTTGGCGGTGACGAAGCGCGGGCTTTGCCCCTCCTCATAGGCAAGCATCCCTGCGCCCATCTGTTGGGCCAACGCAAAGGGGCTGGCCAGCAGCAGGACGAGGGCCAGCAGGGGTGACAAATATGCAGAAAACGATGACTTCAACATGGGATCAGGTGCGCCATTTCAAGATGGTCCAGCGCCAGGCGTGGTGCAGCACCAGAGGAGTTAACGCCAACGCGCTCAACCAGTGGGCCCAGCTGGCGAGGTTGCCCATGGCATCGCCCGGAGTGCCGTGCAGCACCAGCAGCAGGCCGCTGGCCAGACAGACCAACAGCAGGGCTTCGATAATCCGTCCCGTGGTGCGCAAAAAAGGTTTGTTGCTGCGGTGCAACAAGCTGCGATGGGAGAGCCAGAAGGCGCCAAACAGCAGGGGAAACAGGGTGAGCGAGAGCATCACATGCAAGAACAGATTCCAGCGTGCCAGCGACCAGAGCGGGGTCAGCGGTTCCCACAGCAGCAAGCCGGAGAAGAACATCAGATAGAGGGTGCCCTCGGCGGCCTGATGGTGGTAGGCCAGCCACTGCCAGAATTGTCGGGGTGAGAGAGAAAGGCTTGTCATAAAGGCTCCAGCACCCGGGCGGGGCAGCCCGGGGGGAGCAAGTTTATAACGCAGTAAGAGTAATGAAAAGTGTTATCAATTGTATTGCTGGTGAATCAAGGCTGAACAAGCACAGTGATCAAGCTCGACTATTTATGCTCCGCCATCCGCTCGGTCACCGCATAGATGAGCGCGGCCAGCGAGAAGGCGAGAAACACCACCACGGACCACTTCATATCTACTTCGTTAATGATGCCATCTTCGAGAAATGCCTTGAGCACTTCCACCCCGGCGATGGTGACCAGCGAGTTGATGACGATGAGCTTGAGGGAGGCAAAGTTGATCTTGCTGAGCCAGTTGTCGCCGATGGCCTCGCGCTGCTCCTGGGTCTGGATAAATTGCACATAGCCGCAGACTGCCACCAGGATCAGCATCTGGGCCACCAGCACGAAGTCCACCAGGGTCAGCACGCCGGTGATGAGGTCCATGTAGGGGATCTCGATGATGTTGATGCAGAGCAGATAGAGCTGCATGGCAAACTTCACCATCAACAGGGCCACGCACACCAGAATGCAGACGTAGAAGGGGAACATCATCAATCGGCTGCCATTGAGCATGAAATTGAATCGACGCATGAGAACTCCGATGTTGGGAACAGGGGTAAATAGAGTGAGTATGACGCGAGCAGCCCGCAGAGTTGCATGCCTGTCGGGACTCATTATGCCGGGTCGCCCCCTGCTTGCACCTATAAAAAATAAAAAGCCATCATAAAAAATAAAACCGCATCCCGCTGTCTTATTTGTGATTTTTCCCTGTCGTAACATGCCGCTTCTCGATACAGGGGGGCGACTGCCTCCCTCCTATTTATCAGGCTCGGCCCACTCTTGTGGCCGCTTGCCAGGAGTGTTGCGATGCGTATTGGTCTGCTATTGGGTATGGGTGTACTGGTTGCAAGCGGGGTTCAGGCGCAAGATCTGGGAGCCATTCCCGGGGAATCTGGCTTTTCCGGCAGTGTGCTGGCGGGGGCCAGCGTTGGCGAGACCAGGTCCAATTTTGCCACGGGGAGTGCAGGTCGCGAGCGGATAGACGCGCAGGGGGCGGCGGTAAAGCAGCACAATGTTGCACCGGCGATCAACGGGGATCTGCGCTACACCTTTGCCTCCACCGGCAGCCAGCTGTTTCTTGGCAACCTCATTCAGGATGCCATTCGCGGCGACGGCACCCAGCAGTTCGGGCTGCGCCAGCAGCTGGGCAACAAGGGGATCGTGGCCGGTTCGCTGGTGTTCAATGCCACGCCGGTCAAGGTGTGGCGCGATCCCTTTGCGGTGGGGGTGGCTCGTCAGGAGAGCGAGGTGCGCTCCCACGGTGCCCGTCTGGCGTGGGACAACATCTGGGGCAGCGCGCTCAGTGGCAGCGTCACCAGCCGCGACGTCAGGGTGGATGAGGAGTCCAGTGGCGAGCAATATGGCCGTGCGGTGATGGGGATGCTGGATCGCAATGGCCGGGTCAACACCGCCGAACTCTCCTACCAGTTCCGGCTGGCGGACGATCAGTTCCTCGAGCCAGCATTGCGCTACCAGAAGGCGGATCTGGCGGGCAGTGCCGAGTCTTATGTGAGCAAGGGGTTGCAGCTCACTTACGCCAAAACCTCGCCCCGCTGGTCATTTGTCAGCAACCTCTATCTGGGCAAGCGCGACTATGACGAAGCCAACCCGCTGTTTGGCCAGCGTGCCGACAGCCGCGACATGGCCATCGATGCCACCCTCTTCTGGCACCAGCTGTTTGGCATCGCGCCGCTCTCTGCACTCCTGAGCGCCAGCTACGCCAATGCAGACTCCGGGATCGACTTTTACGACATTCGCTCCACCAGCATGACCACGGGTCTGCTCTACCGCTTCTGATCCCGGCATCCGGCAGCGAGCTGAGGTGCACACACAGGGGCTGGTCAATCCAGCCCCTTGTTGATGGGATGGCGCGCAATTGGCATGTCAAACAGTGTGCTGGTTGGTCATCACATGCCGACAAGAGACGTTATGACAAAGGGCGTTTGAGAGCAGAGCGAGGCAGGGACGTAAGCGAACAGCAGATACGAAAAAGCCCAGCCAAAAGGCTGGGCTTTAGAATGTGGCTCCCTCGACAGGACTTGAACCTGTGACATACGGATTAACAGTCCGCCGTTCTACCGACTGAACTACGAGGGAATTGGCTCCTCCTACTGGACTTGAACCAGTGACATACGGATTAACAGTCCGCCGTTCTACCGACTGAACTAAGGAGGAATTGCCTGTCTCGTTAAGACGGGGCGAATATTAATGACCAGGGAGACGGGTGTCAACCCGCGAACTCCCCGAAAACTGGATTTTCGGACTGTTTGCCCAAAAGTTGCGCTTTGCAGTTTATTTTCAGCACAATCAGTCCCTTGCCATTACCTTTGGCAACCGGTGCAGGGTGGATTTATTCGGTTCGCATCAACCTGATGATGCCAGCATGATGTCGCGAACGTGCTGGCAATCCGGTGAGGCTCAAATGGTAATCTTTGCGGCTAAAAGAGGGAGAGCAGGAGTCAAGATCGGCGATTTGGCGGCAAATAGGCCAAATAATGGGTCAGAGTGCTTTTCATTGATCCTGCCCATCGAAAAAATGGCCAGTCTGGAGTAAGGTTGCGCAGGATACCATCGCCGCGTCGACAGCCCTGCCGGCCCTTGATGATGATCGGGCGCCGGATCTCTCCGGCCTTTATCTCCCTCTTCTGGTATTACGATATACATGCACAAGCAAGCCTCTTTAAATAGCGTGAAGCTCGCCATCGCCTTACGCCAGTCCTGTATTGATGAACCCTACAGCATGGCCCGCTTCGGCCGTGATCTTATCGCCGGGGTGACGGTGGGCATCATCGCCATCCCGCTCGCCATGGCGCTGGCCATCGCCAGCGGTGTGCCGCCGCAACACGGTCTCTATACCGCCATCATCGCCGGTATTGTGATCGCCGTGACCGGTGGCTCCCGTTACTCCATCTCCGGCCCGACCGCTGCCTTTGTGGTGATCCTCTATCCGGTCGCCCAGCAGTTCGGGGTCGGTGGCCTGTTGATGGCGACCCTTATCTCCGGCCTCTTTCTGGTGGCGATGGGGATGGCCCGTCTTGGCCGCCTCATCGAGTACATTCCGCCGTCAGTGACGCTGGGCTTTACCGGTGGTATCGCCATCGTGATCGCCACCTTGCAGATCAAGGACTTCTTTGGTCTGAGCGTGCCCGAGATGCCGGAAACCTATCTGGGCAAGGTCGAGGCCCTGGCCGCCGCCCTGCCAAGCTGGCAGTGGGGCGATACCCTGGTGGGGGTCGCAACGCTGGCCGTGCTGCTGCTCTGGCCGCGCCTGCGTCTGCCAGTGCCTGGCCACCTGCCCGCCGTGCTGGTCGGGGTGGGCCTGGGTTTTGGCCTCCATTACTTCGGGGTCGATGTGGCCACCATCGGCAGCAAGTTCAGCTATACCCTGGCCGATGGCAGCCAGGGGATGGGGATCCCGCCCATCGCTCCGACCCTGGTGATGCCATGGGCCTTGCCAGGACCGGATGGCGCCCCTGTGGCGTGGGATCTGGCCGCCCTTGAGCGGCTGCTGCCTGCCGCCTTCTCCATGGCGATGCTGGGGGCGATCGAGTCGCTGCTCTGCGCCGTGGTGCTTGATGGCATGACCGGTCGCAAACACAGCTCCAACGCCGAGCTGGTGGGGCAGGGGCTTGGCAACATCTTCGCCCCCTTCTTTGGCGGCATTACCGCCACCGCCGCCATCGCTCGCTCTGCCGCCAACGTCCGCGCCGGGGCGACGTCCCCCATCTCGGGGGTCGTCCATGCGCTGGTGGTGCTGGCCGCCATTCTGGTGCTGGCCCCCTGGCTCTCCTGGTTGCCGCTTTCGGCCATGGCTGCCTTGTTGCTCATCGTGGCCTGGAACATGAGTGAAGCGCACAAGGTGGTGGAGCTGATCCGTCGCGCCCCCAAATCCGATGTGCTGGTGCTGCTGGTCTGCCTGTCGCTCACCGTCATTTTCGACATGGTCATCGCTATCACCTTCGGGGTAATCCTGGCGTCCCTGCTCTTTATGCGCGAAATCGCCAAGATGACCAAACTGCACGATTTGGCCGAGCATAAGCGCTATGCCCATGAGGTGCCGGACAACGGTCTGCTTTACAAGATCAACGGCCCGCTCTTCTTTGCAGCGGCCGAACGGGTCTTTGCCGAGCTGGAAGCGCAAGTCAAAGGGCACAAGGTGCTGGTGTTGCAGATGGAGGCGGTCTCCATCCTCGATGCGGGCGGCCTGTCTGCCTTCCTCCACTTTGGCAAGCAGATGGCCAAAGCCGGTGTCGAGTTGCGGGTGGCCGAATTGCAGTTCCAGCCGCTCAAGACCCTGGCCCGCGCCAAGGTGCGGCCGCAGCCCGGCAAGCTGGAGTTTTACGGCTCGCTGGAAGAAGCGCTCAAAGGTGAACATTTGCACGAAGTGGCGGTAAATTGATTGAAAGGGATACGAAACGGCATATTTTTGGTCACTTGGCTCGGTTATTGAGCAAACGAACGCAAAAAGTAAAAAATTGCATTGACCAAAAGCCATCGTATCCCTTACATTACGCCCCGTCGCCGCGGCATGGCCCGCCAGCGAATGTGCAGCTCAAGTACATAAAGCAGTGAGCAAAAATTTGGTGAGGTGTCCGAGTGGCTGAAGGAGCACGCCTGGAAAGTGTGTATACGGCAACGTATCGAGGGTTCGA
>NZ_JAPDCD010000039.1:0-30746 GCF_027705695.1 Aeromonas sp. QDB62
AATCATCGTTTTGACCTCAATAGCATGTTGGTAGAATTGGGGCATGCAGTCGTGGCAAGCCCTCCGATGCCATATCGGCTCTTGAAGCTGGCTGAGGGTCATGGGTAATCAGGAAACTTTATGACATTGATAGTTAGAGCATTTAGGATGAGTAAAGCACTCCTCTGATTGGGTGTCCTACACTCAGTTCAGGAATAACACCAAATAACGCATGGATGTGTATATGTTTGGGCTATTTAATAAGGGTTCCCTCCTCCCTCTGGTGGGTATTGATTTCGGCAGCCAGACCATCAAGGCCGTTACCCTCAGTGGCCGTCCCGGCAAGCTGCATCTGGAGTCTGTTGCCGATATCCCTACCCCGAAAGGGACGCTGGTCGATTATCAATTACAGGATATCGAGCGCGTCAGCCAATCTCTCAAGACCCTCAAGCGCCTTATTCCAAGTCATAGTGACTATGCCGCTACCGCAGTGACCGGTTCCAACGTGATCACCAAGGTGATCCAGATTGATGCCCGCCTCAGCGACAAGGAGCTGGAGAATCAGGTACAGCTGGAGGCCGAGCAGATCATTCCCTTCCCCCTCGATGAAGTGAGCCTCGATTTTGAGGTGCTGGGCACCGGCAATAGCGAAGACCGTCAGGATGTTCTGCTGAGCGCCGCCCGTACCGAGAGCGTCAACGGTCGGGTAAGCGCCCTTGCCGAAGCAGGTATTGCCGTCAAGGTGGTGGATGTGGGCGCCCATGCGCTGGGGCGCGCTGTAGTGGCCTGTCTGCCCGAGCTGCAAGAGAGTGAACGGCCGATCGGGGTGATCGACATCGGTGCCAGCGCCATGACCTTTGCCGCGCTGGTCAAGGGGGAGGTGGTCTACTCCCGTTTGCAGAACTTCGGCGGCGATCAGTACAGTCAGGCGCTCTCCTCTTTTTACGGCATGACGCTGGATGAGGCTGAGCAGGCCAAAACCAAAGGTACCTTGCCTGTTGACCACGAGCTGGATGTGCTGATGCCTCACATCAACTCGCTGCTGCAGCAGGTGCGGCGCAATATTCAGCTCTTTTGCAGTTCGTCCGGTTATCGCGACATCGCAAAACTGGTGCTGACAGGAGGAGGCAGTCTGCTGCCGGGCTTGTTGGTACAGGTAAAAGAAGAGGTCAATTGCGAAGTGCTGCACCCGGATCTGTTTGCCTTGTTTGGCAAACCGAAAGGGGAGGGCGAGCTGGTACATGGCGCTAAATATATGACGGCATTCGGGTTGGCTCTGAGGAGTTTCACACCATGTCAAATATAAACCTTCTGCCCTGGCGTGAAGCTCGAGCCCAGCGCCAAAAGAAACAGTTCGGGGCCTTGCTGGGAATTTTTGTACTGGTCACGGTCGCGCTGGGATTTTTTGCCAACTGGCTGGTCGATCGCCAGATTACCGCCCAGCAGCAGCGCAACCAGCGACTGGTTCAGGAGATGACCATTCTGGATGCCCAACTTGGGGAGATCCGTCTGCTCAAGGAGCGTCGCAAGGAGCTGATCGATCGGATGCAGCTTATCGAACAATTACAGATGCGCCGTAATGTGCCCGTTCGCCTCTTCAACCAGCTGCCTTCACTGGTGCCCAACGGGGTGTACCTCAATACCCTCGCGATGCAGAACAATATTATTGATGTAAACGGCAAGACCGAAGCCTATGGCCGGGTGGCCAGCATGATGCGGCGGATTGATGGTTCCGGTTGGTTGGGCCAGTCAAAGATAAGCACTATTTTTGCAGCTGATGTTGCCCCTGTGTCATTGAGCCAGTTTTCCATGATGTTTTTGATTGCCAACAATGCTGCGGCTGCCGGGAATGTGGCCAAGGAGCAAAAATGAACCTTCAGCAACTCAACGAGCTGGATATCAATGACATAGCCAGCTGGCCAAAATGGGCAAAAGGGATCTTCATCCTTTTCTGCTGTGTGTTGACCGGTGGTGCCATCTATTACTACGTGATTGCCAATTCCCTGACCAATTTGACCCAAGAAGCGGCGAAGGAGACCGAGCTGAAAGCCCAGTTTGAAAGCAAGGCGATGCTGGCAGCCAACCTGGGGGCATACAAGGCGCAAATGGTCCAGCTTGAGCAACTGGTTGATACCCAGCTCAAGCAGTTGCCCAATACCCATGAAGTCGCCGGTCTGCTGGACGATATCAGCTTTATTGCAACCGACAACGGCCTGAAATTGAACCGGATAAACTGGGAACCCGAGCTCAAGCACGAGTTTTCGACCGAACTTCCGATGCGTATCGAAGTCGTGGGTACTTACCATGAAATTGGCAAGTTCACCGCTGATATGGCTGCCTTGCCCCGTATCGTCATCCTTGACTCCTTTACTTTGGGTCAGAGCAAGGATGCAGGAGATCTGATTTCGATGTCGATGCTGGCCAAGACCTACAAGTACAACGGTAAAACAGTGGAGTCGAAACAATGAGACGCATCTGCTGGTTGTTACCTGCCCTCTTGCTGGCGGCGTGTGGTGGCCAGGAGGACATGGATAGCTATGTCGCCGAGACCAAGGCAAGGCCTCCCGTACCTATCGAGCCCTTGCCCGAGCTGAAGCCTTTTGCCCCCATGCACTACCAGCAGCGGGAGTTGCGCAGCCCCTTTATGATTCCCCAGCCCGAGGCGGCGGTCGGAAGTACCAGCAGTGTCAAGGTTCAGCCGGATTGTGCTCAGACCTTGCTGGAACGGGAGAAAGAGGTGCTGGAAAATTATTCGCTGGCCAGTCTGTCGATGCATGGCTCTTTGGGAAAGGCGGGGCAGTTATGGGCCCTGATCAGTACCCCGGATGGCAAATCGATGCGGGTTGGTCTCAACCAGTATATGGGGCTTGATCAGGGGCGGGTCATCAAGATCACCGACACTGCAGTGGACTTGCTGGAAACCATTCCGGACGGGAAGGGGTGCTGGGTAACAAGAGAAACCCAGTTGGCGATGGCCAATGTGCAAGAAAAACAATAATCAGGGACGAACAGCAATGAGAACAACAATCGAGCGTGTAACCAAAGTGGCTTTGCTGTTTTGCGCCAGCGCCGTCAGTCAGGCGTGGGCAGTGGCAACCCTGCAGGAGATCAAGGTTAATCCTCTGCTTGCTGATCAACTGCTGGTGGAGCTCAGTTTCAGTGAGCCGGTCACCGGCTTTACTGATCGTCTCTCTTATCAACCCAATCAACTGCTGTTGCATGTTCCCGGTGCGGTGGGGGCGCTCAAGGTCAACCCGCTGCCTATCCAGCGCCAGGGAGTGGATAATATCAAGGTGGAAGGCAAGGGCGCCGGTCTGGATATCAAGATCGCGCTCGATCAGCTGGCTCCCTATCAGGTACAGCAACAGGGTAACAAATTGCTGGTGTCATTGGGTGAGGGGGCGTCCTCCGGGCTCATCAATGGTGAGAGCGCCCTGATTGCACCCGCTACCTCGGCTACCCCGGTGTCAGCACTCTCTGCGATGGTGGCTACCACCTCCCCCTCGGCGTTGCTCAATCCTCAGGTCGTTGCCCGGTCGATGCCTGTTGCGCCCGTGACAGCGCCTGTAGCAGCACAGCCAGCCAGCAAGCCGGTGCTCAACAACTATCAGAGTAGTGGGGGCGGCGCCTATTTCAATTCGGTTACCGGTGTGGATTTTCGTCGTGGCAAAGATGGTCAGGGGGAATTTCTGGTCACGCTGGATAACAGCTCGGCCGCCGTCGATGTGAGCAGTCGCGGCCAGACCGTTCTGGCCAAGTTCCATGGTACTCGGGTGCCGGATGGCTTGCTTAATCTGATCAATGTGCAGGATTTTGCAACGCCGGTCTCTCAGGTTGAAGTCTCCCGGCAGGGGAGCGATACCCTGTTTGAGTTGTCGATCAATGGTCAGTTTGATTACCGTTACGATCAGGCCGACAAGCTCTTCATTATCGAGGTGAAAAAGCGGACAACGGCCACGGCATCCAAGCAGTATCAGGGTAAACCCATCTCATTGAACTTCCAGGACATTCCTGTACGTACCGTGCTGCAGCTCATCGCTGACTTCAACAATCTCAACCTGGTGACCACAGATTCGGTGGCGGGCAATATTACGTTGCGTCTGGATGGGGTGCCATGGGAGCAGGCGCTCGACATCATTTTGAAGGTGCGTGGGCTGGACAAACGACTGGACAACAACATTCTGCTGGTGGCACCGGCCGAGGAAATTGCAGCCCGCGAGAAACAGCAGCTGGAGAGCCGCAATCAGGTTGCTGATTTGGCACAGCTCTATACCGAATATCTGCAGATCAACTATGCCAAGGCGTCGGAAGTAGCGGCCCTGCTCTCTTCAGAAAGTACCAAGTTGCTGTCACCCCGTGGTGCTGTGAGCGTGGATGAGCGCACCAACGTGTTGGTGGTCAAAGATACCGCCGATGTCATCAGCAGCATCAAGCGGATGCTCGATATCCTCGATATTCCGGTCAAGCAGGTGGTTATCGAGGCGCGGATGGTGACCATTGATGACGGTTTTGATGAAGCGCTCGGGGTGCGTTGGGGGGTGACCAAGAACGATGGCCATGGCAACAGTACATCCGGCTCTATCGAGGGTAATGACGGCTCTGGTAACAACAATGGTGGTTCAACAATCACCAAGCCGACAGTGGATGACCGGATGAACGTCAATCTGCCGGTGACCAATGCGGCCGGTACTTTGGCCTTCCAGGTTGCCCGTCTGGCCGATGGTACCCTGCTGGATCTCGAGTTGTCGGCGCTGGAAAAAGAGAGCAAGGCCGAGATTATCGCCAGTCCGCGGGTGACCACGGCGAACCAGAAACCGGCACTGATCGAGCAGGGTACCGAGATCCCCTATGTGGAGTCCTCTTCCAGCGGGGCCACCTCGGTCACCTTCAAGAAGGCGGTGTTGAGTCTGAAGGTTACCCCGCAGATCACGCCAGATAATCGGGTTATTCTCGATCTGACCGTGACCCAGGATACCAAGGGTGAAACGGTACCGACCGGTACTGGGGATGCGGTTTCCATCAACGCCCAGTCCATCACCACCCAGGTGTTGGTGAACAATGGCGAGACGCTGGTGCTCGGCGGTATCTATCAGCAGACCATCAAGAGCGATGTAACCAAGGTGCCGCTGCTTGGTGATATTCCCGGATTGGGGGCCTTGTTCCGCAAGACCACCAGCGAGAACAAAAAGCGGGAATTGCTGATTTTTGTGACGCCCAAGATTGTCACCGACGCCTTCTGAATGCTTTACATGTAAGGGTAAAACACATATAACCTTACGCCCCAATGAGGCTGGGGTGTAAGGGCTGCGGTTGCCAGTCCCGATATCTATTGAGATAATCCCCCTCCTGATCCATCGCAAGATAAGGTTCATAGGTACCCCGATCCAGTATTCATCGGGGTCGTGCAGTTTGTAATTACTAACGAAAAGACATGGCTGAGAAACGCAATATTTTCCTGATAGGTCCCATGGGTGCGGGCAAGAGCACCATAGGTAGACATCTGGCAGAACAACTGCATATGGAGTTTTTCGACTCAGATCATGAGATTGAGCGCCGCAGTGGTGCTGATATCGGCTGGGTGTTCGATGTTGAAGGCGAAGAAGGTTTCCGGATTCGCGAAGAGAAGGTGATCGGCGAATTGTCAGAGCAGCAGGGTATCGTGCTGGCGACGGGTGGCGGTGCCATCAAGAGTCGCGAAACCCGCAACAAGTTGTCTGCTCGTGGCATCGTGGTCTACCTCGAAACCACTATTGAAAAGCAGCTGGCGCGCACACAGCGAGACAAACGCCGCCCTCTGCTACAGACCGAAGAACCGGCACGCGAAGTGCTGGAACGTCTGGCACAAGAGCGCAATGCCCTGTATGAAGAGGTTGCCGACTTTGTTGTGCACACCGATGACCAGAGTGCAAAAATCGTTGCCAATCAAATTGTAAAGCTGATCGGTATGTAATCTAGAGGACGTCCATGGAACGGTTGAAGGTCGAACTGGGTGAACGCAGCTATCCCATCGAGATAGCTGCCGGGTTGTTGCAGCGCCCCGAGGCGCTGGTATCGACCATCAAGGGCAAGCGGGTGATGATCGTGACCAACACGGTCGTTGCTCCGCACTATCTTGAACGGGTAACGGCCCTGCTGTCGGGTTTTCAGGTTGAACACCTGATCCTGCCTGATGGCGAGGCATACAAGAACCTGGCGACCTTTGAGCAGATCATGTCTGCTCTGCTTGAAACCAACCATGGGCGCGATACGACACTGATCGCTCTGGGGGGCGGCGTGATCGGGGATCTGGTGGGCTTTGCGGCAGCAAGCTATCAACGTGGCATTCCTTTTATCCAGATCCCGACCACCCTGCTCTCCCAGGTTGACTCCTCTGTCGGCGGTAAAACCGCTGTCAACCACCCCCTCGGCAAGAACATGATTGGAGCTTTTTATCAGCCCAAACAGGTTGTTATCGATACCGAATGTCTGAGTACCTTGCCTGCCCGCGAATTTGCCGCAGGGATGGCCGAGGTGATCAAGTACGGCATCATTTGGGATGCTGATTTCTTCAGCTGGCTGGAGCAGAACATGGTGCGTCTGCAACAGCTGGAACCCGCCGCGTTGGCCCACGCCATCAAACGCTGCTGCGAGATCAAAGCCGACGTGGTCGGTCAGGATGAGACCGAGCACGGCGTCCGTGCGCTGCTCAATCTGGGCCACACCTTTGGTCATGCCATCGAGGCCGAGCAGGGTTATGGTAACTGGCTGCACGGTGAAGCGGTATCAGCTGGCACCATGCTGGCAGCCTGGACTGCGCAGGCCCGTGGCGAGATGAGCGAAGTGGACGTTGCGCGCGTGCGCGCCCTGCTGCTGGCCGCCAATTTGCCCATTCATGCTCCTGCCGAGATGGATTTCTCCGCCTTTATTCGCCATATGCGCCGTGACAAGAAGGTGCTGGAAGGCAAGCTGCGTCTGGTGTTGCCGGTTGGCATCGGCCATGCGCAGGTGGTGGGGGATGTGTCCGATGCTGAGTTGCTGGCGGTGATCGAGTCTGGTCGTGACAAATAAACTGCTAAAACTGCCTTCCCAGCGGCAGCTGGTTGACCGGCTGCTGCATCTGATTGAATTCAATCACCCTTTCGTTTTTCTCTCCGGTAAACCCGGTTGTGGTCGCGGTACCCTGTGCGAATCCCTGCTCGGCGTGTTGCCGGAAAAAGTGCGGGTGGTAAGCCTGATCGGCACGCCTGCCATGAAGATGGTGGATGTGCGCCAGCTGTTGCTGCCACAGGTGGTGGCTCGGCCGTTGTTCAATCCACAGGATGCATTGGCAGAGAGCTTCTTTCGTATGCTGGAGGGGAGCAAGCCTGCCACCCTGCTGCTGATGATCGAGCGGGCCGACCAGTTGCCGGCCGAGCTGCTGGGAGAGTTGTGGGCGATCATCCGTCATAACGATACCCTGGCGGCGCCCCATCAACTGGCCATTATCGTCTCGGGCAGTGACGTCTGGTGTCGTACCCAACGACCGCAGCTGAAAGGGCGCGCCATGCCAGCCCTGGAGCTGGAAGTGCCGCCCCTGAGCCCGCCCGAGCAGCGCATCTTCTTGTATGAGAAAGCCAAAGAGCTCAAGGTCCCGGCGACCCTCTTGCCCAAGCCGCAAGTGGAGGAGATCCTGAAAACGGCGAACGGACATCCGTCCACCATCATGCAGTTACTGGAGGATATCATGACCGACAGAAGGCCCAAGAAGCGTCAGGCGGAGTTGCCTGTCAAGAAGATTGCCACCGCTATCGCGCTGGTCGCTGGCGGCCTGCTGGCGATGAGCTACCTGCTGCCTGCGCTGTTTGACAATGAAAGCAAACCTGCGCTGCAGGATCCGGCGCAGAACACGGCATTGCCGATCCCGGTAGCGGGAGGCGATCCCCTCACCGCAGGCGGTTCGAATACCGATGCCGCTGCACAAGGCGCACAAGACAGCGATGCCGCCAGCAATCCCAACGGGGTGGTGAAGGATTGGCAGCCGGAAGCAAAAGTGCTGCCCAAATCGGTGGAGAGCGAAACAGTGACCACAGAATCCACCAATTACGAAGGGCGTCGGGTGGTGATCTCTGACGAGGTTGTGCAAAAGCTGATGACCGAACCCAAGGTGAGCGGCGCACTGCCTACTGACGTGGTGGACGAGCTGACCGGCAAGACCTCGAACGGCGCAACCCCCAGTGGCGCCGTCGCAACCACAGCGCCAGCCAGCACCAGCAAGGCACAGAGCCCGGTGACAACCGCAACGCCTGCGGCTACCACCAACACCGCCAGCAGCGAGCCGGTTGCCGCGCCTGCACCCAAGGTAGCCCTGACACCGGTCGCCACCTTGAACAAGAAGCCGCGCAACCATTACAGCGTTCAGCTGATGGGGGCGAGCAACACCAAGGCGGTGGATCAGTTTGTCGCCGAGCATGGTCTGGCGGGCAAGGTATGGGTCTATCAGACCAAGTTCCGTGGCAGCCCCTGGTACGTGGTGCTGCAAGGGGATTATGCCGGTCTGACCCAGGCCAAGAGTGCCATTCGCAAGCTCTCGCCCGCCTTGCTGAAAGGTCAGCCCTGGCCCAAGTCGTTTGCACAGGTACAAAAAGAGCTGAAGCAATAGCCTTGATACCGGATAAGGGGGTAGAATCGTCCCCCTTTTTGGGTCTTGCCTTCTTACACACCGGATTTCCATGAAAAAAACACGCGCTTTTTTAAAATGGGCCGGGGGAAAATACTCCCTGGTTGAAGAGATTGCCGAGCGCCTGCCGGCCGGGCGTGTGTTGCTGGAGCCCTTCGTCGGGGCCGGGTCTGTGTTTCTCAACACCGACTACGACGCGTATGTGCTCAACGATATCAACCCGGATCTTATCTGCCTGTACAACCATCTCAAGCTGACGCCTGACCGATTCATCGCCGAGGCGCGCAAGATGTTTGTGGCTGAACACAACCACAAAGCCGCCTATTACCGGCTGCGCACCCAGTTCAATCAGACCGAGACCACCTTCGAGCGGGCACTGCTGTTCCTGTTTCTCAACCGCCACGGTTTCAACGGGCTGTGCCGTTATAACAAGAAGGGCGGCTTCAACGTGCCGTTCGGTTCCTACAAGAAGCCCTATTTCCCGGAAAAAGAGCTGTGGGCCTTTGCCGAAAAGGCGCAGAAGGCGACCTTTATCTGCGAGAGCTACGCCGATGCCATCAAGCGGGCCGAAGAGGATTGGGTGATCTACTGTGATCCTCCCTATGCGCCGCTCTCCACGACCGCCAGCTTTACCAGCTATGCCTCCGGCGGGTTTACCCTGGATGATCAGGCGATCCTGGCGCGACTGGCCCGTCACACCGCAGCTCACAAAGGGGTGCCGGTGTTGATCAGCAACCACGATATCGAGCTGACTCGCGAGCTCTATCGCGGCGCCCGTCTCGACGAGATTTTGGTCAAGCGCACCATCAGCCGCAATGGCGGCACCCGCAACAAGGTGGCCGAGTTGCTGGCGCTCTATCCCCCCGGCATCGAGCCGGAGCAGGGCTACTACCCCAGCGACAGCGAACTGCTGCCACTGGCGTAACAGACAATGCGGCGCCCACGGGCGCCGTTTTTTATGGGCGAGTCAGCGCCCGTGCCGATGTCCCATAACCCGGGTGGCTGGGGGAGGGGAGGCGATTGCCCCATTTACCCCGCATTCGAGTCGTTTTCGCCCGCCTTTTACGTTAAAATTGCGCCGCTTTTTCTCCCTGGCTGCCAATGGATGATGCTGATGAAAGACTTTCTGATTGCCCCCTCGATCCTCTCTGCCGATTTTGCCCGTTTGGGTGACGATGTCGCCAAGGTACTGGCTGCCGGTGCCGACGTGGTTCACTTCGACGTGATGGACAACCACTATGTTCCCAACCTGACCATTGGCCCCATGGTCTGTCAGGCGCTGCGCGACTACGGTATCGAGGCCCCCATCGACGTGCACCTGATGGTCAAGCCGGTGGATCGCATCATTCCCGATTTTGCCAAGGCCGGTGCTTCACTCATCACCTTCCATCCGGAAGCGTCCGACCACGTTGACCGCTCTCTGGGCCTGATCAAGGAGATTGGCTGCCAGGCGGGTCTGGTGCTCAATCCGGCCACCTCGCTCTCCTGCCTCGAGTATGTGATGGACAAGCTGGACGTGATCCTGCTGATGTCGGTCAACCCGGGCTTCGGTGGCCAGAGCTTCATCCCCGGCACCCTCGACAAGCTGCGTCAGGTGCGTCGTCTGATCAACGAGAGCGGCCGCGATATCCGCCTCGAGATTGATGGTGGGGTCAAGGTCGACAACATCCGCGAGATCGCCGAAGCGGGCGCCGACATGTTTGTCGCCGGCTCGGCCATTTTCAGCCAGCCTGACTACAAGGCGGTGATCGACAAGATGCGTGCGGAGCTGGCTCATGTCACACGCTGAGCGCGCATTTGATTTGGTGCTGTTCGATCTGGACGGCACCCTGATCGACAGCGCCGCCCAGCTGGCGCTGGCGGTCAATCTGACGCTGACCGATCTGGGTCTGGCGCAGGCCGATGAAGCCGTGATCCGTACCTGGGTCGGCAACGGGGCCGACAAGCTGATCCAGCGGGCGCTTGCCTATCGCGAGGCTGACCCCGAGCTGTTTGCCAAGGCCCGCCCGATCTTTTTCCAGCACTACAACGCCTGCCTGCTGCAAGGGCTGGCGATGTATGACGGGGTGGCGCAGAGTCTGCGTCGCCTGCAAACTCTGGGCTACAAACAGGCGATCGTCACTAACAAGCCGAGTGACTTCGTGGCACCGATCCTCGATGCCCTTGGCATCAGCGATTGTTTCGCGCTCTGGCTCGGTGGCAACTGCGTGCCGGTCAAGAAGCCGAGCCCGGAGCCGCTGCTGCACGCCTGCCAGGAGTTGGGGGTGAGCCCGGCTCGCACCCTGATGGTGGGCGACTCCGAAAATGACGTGCTGGCGGCCAAGGCGGCTGGCATGAAGGTGGTGGGGCTCACCTACGGTTACAACTATGGCCGCCCCATCGCCGACTCCCAGCCTGACTGGGTGTTCGAACATTTTTCCCAGCTCGATGCGCTGCTGAGCTAATCGCACCGCGGGACTGGCTGAATAACAAGGATTAACACTCTCATGACCAAACCAATCGTATTGAGCGGGGCGCAACCCTCCGGCCAACTGACCATCGGCAACTACATGGGGGCCCTGCGTCAGTGGGTCAACATGCAGGATGAGTTCGACTGCCTCTACTGCATCGTCGACTTGCACGCCATCACCACCCGTCAGGATCCGGTTGCCCTGCGCAAGGCCTGCCTCGATGCGGCCGCCCTCTATCTGGCGGTCGGTATCGATCCCAAGAAGAGCACCGTCTTCATCCAGTCTCACGTGCCGCAGCACGCCGAGCTGGGCTGGATCCTCAACTGCTACACCCAGATGGGTGAGCTGTCGCGCATGACCCAGTTCAAGGACAAGTCCGCCCGTTTCGAGAACAACGTCAACGTTGGCCTGTTCGGGTATCCGGTGCTGATGGCCGCTGACATCCTGCTCTATCAGGCCAATCAGGTGCCGGTCGGCAACGACCAGAAGCAGCATCTGGAGCTGACCCGCGACATCTGCACTCGTTTCAACAACCTCTATGGTGAGGTGTTCACCCTGCCGGAGCCCTTCATTCCGACCGAAGGGGCGCGGGTGATGAGCCTGCAGGATCCGACCAAGAAGATGTCCAAGTCGGATGACAACGAGGCCAACTTCATCGGCTTGCTGGAAGATCCCAAGCAGATCGTCAAGAAGATCAAGCGTGCGGTGACCGACTCCGACGAGCCGGCAGTGGTGCGGTTCGATCCGGAGAACAAACCGGGTGTCTCCAACCTGCTGACCCTGATGTCCGGCGTGACCGGTCGCTCTATCCCCGAGCTGGAGCAACACTTCGAAGGCAAGATGTACGGTCACCTCAAGACCGAGACTGCCGAGGCGGTCGTCGCCTTGCTGGAACCCATCCAGGCGCGTTTCCATGAGTTGCGTCAGGATGAGGCCCATCTGATCGCGATTCTGGCCGAAGGGGCACAAAAGGCGCGCGAAAGAGCTGAAAAAACCCTGACCAGCGTATATGATGTAGTCGGCTTCGTTCCTCGAGCCTGACATACTGGGAAGGTGTAGTAGAAGAGAGCTGGGTATTTGCCTGGCTTTCTTTATTTTCTGACCGGCTATTTGTTTAATTTATTTATTTCAACGTGGGTAATATCCCCAAGAGAAAGCATGTCTGTTCAACCAACTATTTCTGCTGAAGAGCTGAGTGACAAAGGTCACTGGCTACGTAAATTTCGCAAGGCGAAAAACCTCAATACCCTGCAGTTGATGGTCTCCAATGCCATCGACAAGCACCATAAAACCCCTGCCGTTGCTGCTGCTATCTATCTGGCCGAGTGTCAGCGTGAACGGGAAATGGAACAGGGTCGTTATCTCGATCGTTAATTCTCCGCTGTTGGTTATCTCATGCTGTTGTTGATCGATAACTACGACTCTTTTACCTGGAACCTGGTGCAATATTTTGGCGCCCTGGGACAAGAGGTTGTGGTCAGGCGTAATGATGAACTGACGCTGGATACCATAGCGCAGCTATCTCCTCGTTATTTGGTTATATCCCCGGGACCTTGCACGCCCAATGAGGCGGGGATCTCCCTCGACGCCATTCGCCACTTCGCTGGCAAGTTGCCCATTCTCGGTGTCTGTCTCGGTCATCAGTCGCTGGCGCAAGCCTTCGGTGCCCACGTAGTGCGTGCCCGTCAGGTGATGCACGGCAAAACCTCGCTGATCCGCCATCGGGATGAGGGGGTGTTCAAGGGGCTCAACAACCCGCTGCGGGTGACCCGTTACCACTCGCTGGTGGTGGAGCGCGACACGCTGCCCGATTGCTTCGAGATCACCGCCTGGAGCGAGCATGCCGATGGCGCATTTGACGAGATCATGGGGCTGCGCCACAAGACACTTCCTGTCGAAGGGGTTCAGTTCC
Source organism: Aeromonas sp. QDB62 (assembly GCF_027705695.1). Lineage (NCBI taxonomy): Bacteria > Pseudomonadati > Pseudomonadota > Gammaproteobacteria > Aeromonadales > Aeromonadaceae > Aeromonas > Aeromonas sp. QDB62. Next base: position 12,977 of record NZ_JAPDCD010000039.1, read on the forward strand.
ATCCGGAGAGTATTTTGAGCGAGCAGGGCCATCAGTTGCTAGCCAATTTTCTGGCGCGTACATAAAAAGTTGTGATCGCCTTCTCAAGTTCGAGAGAAGGCAAAAAAAATTTCCCTGACACTTTATTCACCCCCTCTCCTGCCCAAATTATCTCTTGCCAAGCCCCCCTGAGTCGTTATGCAATGCGGTTGCCTAAAATCTCAAGGTCAATCGAACATTGTTCCTCATAGGCTGTCTTGTTACAGACTTTTTACTTTATTTCTGTGATAATCCCGTCACGTTTACACGGATTTAACTTTTGGGCGGTGGATTATTCTGTCGCCGAATCGAAGGAGAGCTATATGTCAGAGTTGTTGGCAGTGACACGTGAAGTGTTTGATGAAGTGATGGTTCCCAACTATGCGCCCGCCAAGATCATCCCGGTGCGTGGTGAAGGGTCACGTGTCTGGGATCAGGAAGGGCGCGAGTACATCGACTTCGCCGGTGGCATCGCCGTCAACGGCCTGGGCCACTGTCATCCCAAGCTGGTCGAGGCGCTGAAAACCCAGGGCGAAAAGCTGTGGCACCTCTCCAACGTGATGACCAACGAGCCGGCTCTGCGTCTGGCCAAGAAACTGGTCGCCGCCACCTTCGCCGACAAGGTCTACTTCTGCAACTCCGGTGCCGAAGCGAACGAAGCCGCTCTCAAGCTGGCTCGCCGCTACGCCATCGAGAAGTTTGGCGAGCAGAAGACCCAGATCATTGCCTTCAATCAGGGCTTCCATGGTCGCACCTTCTTTACCGTCAGCGTCGGTGGCCAGGCTGCCTACTCCGATGGCTTCGGCCCCAAGCCCGGTGATATCACCCATGTGCCCTACAACGATCTGGCGGCACTGGCTGCGGTGATCTCCGACAACACTTGCGCCGTGGTGATGGAGCCGCTGCAAGGGGAGGGGGGCATCATTCGCCCTACCGACGAGTTTGCCAAAGGGGTGCGCGAGCTGTGCGACAAACACAATGCCCTGCTGGTGTATGACGAAGTGCAGTCAGGGGTCGGCCGTACCGGTGATCTCTACGCCTATATGGGGCTCGGCGTCACGCCGGATATCCTCACCAGCGCCAAGGCACTGGGGGGCGGTTTCCCCATCGGCGCCATGCTGACCACCGACGAGATCGCGGCTTACCTGAAAGTGGGCACTCACGGCTCTACCTACGGCGGCAACCCGCTGGCCTGTGCGGTCGCCGAAGCGGTGATCGACGTGATCAATACCCCCGAAGTGCTGAGCGGCATCAAGCAGCGCGAACAGCTGTTCCGCGATGGGCTTGAGGCGATCAACGCCAAATACCACTGCTTCAGCGAAGTGCGTGGCAAGGGGCTGCTGCTGGGCGCCGTGCTGAACGACGACTACAAGGGACGCTCGCGCGACTTCCTGCTGGCCTCTATCGATCAGGGGTTGATGGCACTGGTGGCCGGTACCAATGTGGTCCGTTTTGCGCCTTCACTGGTGATCCCGGAAGCGGACATCAAGGAAGGGTTGGCACGCTTCGAGAAGGCGGTTGCCCAGGTGGTTAACGCCTGATTCCAAATTGAGGTGGGGAGCTCTCCCGGCAGGAGCCGGGACCCCACCTGTCGTCAATGAAAGGGAGTTGTCATTTATGTTGGTTATCCGTCCCATCGAGCAAAAAGATTTTGCCGGGCTCAAGACCTGCGCCATCGAGTCCGGCACCGGCATGACCTCGTTGCCCGTCAACGATGAGCTGCTGCAGCGCAAGATTGACGCCTCTACCCAGACTTTTTCCGACAAGCCCGCTGGCAAAGGGGACTGCCTCTACTTCTTCGTGGCCGAGGATCTGGAGACCGGCGAGATGGTCGGTACCTGCGCCATCGATGCGGCCGTGGGCTTGTCCCAGCCGTTTTACAACTACCACATCGGCAAGGTGGTGCACTCTTCACCCAAGCTCGGTATCTACAACGTTGTTGAAACCCTGACTCTCTCCAACGACTACACCGGCAACTCCGAGCTCTGCACCCTGTTCTTGCGCGAATGTGCCCGCGAGGGGCTCAATGGCCGCCTGCTCTCCAAGCACCGCTTTCTGTTTATGGCCGAGCACCCCGAGCTGTTTGACGAGACCGTCTTCGCCGAGATGCGTGGCGTCTCCGATGCCGACGGTCACAGCCCCTTCTACGAGTGGCTGCAAACCCACTTCTTCTCGATGGATTTTCCCACCGTCGACTATCTGACCGGCATCGGCAAGAAGCGCTTTATCGCCGAGTTGATGCCCAAGTACCCCATCTACGTCAATTTGCTGAGCAAAGAGGCGCGGGCCGTTATCGGCCAGACCCACGAGAAGACCCGCCCGGCCATCAAGATGCTGCAGGACGAGGGCTTCGTGAACCGTGGCTACGTCGATATCTTCGATGCGGGCCCCACCGTCGAGTGCGACGTGAAGAATATCCGCAGCGTGCGCCGCAGCAAGAAGCTGCGGGTGCTGGTGGGCGAGCCCATCGGTGGCAAGACCCACCTGCTCTGCAACAGCCGTTTCGAACATTACCGCGCCTGCTACGGCAATATCCGGGTCGACCTCGACAAGCACGAAGCCATCATCCCGCCCAAGATGGCGGCGGCACTCAAGGTGCAGGATGGCGACATGGTGCGGGTGGTTGACCTCGACTGAGGCAAACAGGACAAGCAAACCGATTATCAGACAGGCAGCCGAGGCTGCCTGCCAGCGACAGGGAGTGAATGGATGAGCCAGTCAGTACAATTTATCGACGGTCAATGGCTTGCCGGTGAAGGCAAGCCGTTCGAGTCAACCGATCCGGCCAAGAACGAGGTGATCTGGCAGGGGGCTGCCGCCAGCGCGGCGCAAGTGGATGCTGCCGTCAAGGCCGCCCGTGTTGCCTTCTACCATTGGGCGGACATGAGCCTTGAGGATCGCCTGGCCATAGTGCGCCGTTATGCCGATCTGCTCGGCGAGCAGAAGGAGGCGCTGGCGCTGACTATCGCCCGCGAAACCGGCAAGCCGCTGTGGGAGACCCGCACCGAAGTGGCGGCCATGCAGGGCAAGATTGCCATCTCCATCCGGGCGCATGACGAGCGTACCGGCACCGTTGAAAATGCCATGCCGGGTGCCAAGGCGTTTGTCCGTCACAAGCCTCACGGCGTGGTGGCGGTGTTCGGCCCTTACAACTTCCCGGGCCATCTGCCCAACGGCCATATCGTACCTGCGCTGATTGCGGGTAACGCCGTGGTGTTCAAACCCTCCGAGCTGACCCCCATGGTGGCCGAAGCCATGGTCAAGGTGTGGCAGGAGGCCGGGCTGCCCAAGGGCGTGCTCAATCTGGTGCAGGGTGAGGTCGAGACCGGCAAGGCGCTGGCAGGAAACCCAGATATCGACGGCCTCTTCTTCACCGGTTCGTCCCGCACCGGCCATTTCCTTCATCAGCAGTTTGCCGGTCAGCCGGGCAAAATTCTGGCGCTGGAGATGGGCGGCAACAACCCGCTGATCGTGAAAGACGTGAGCGACATCGACGGCGCGGTGCATGCCATCGTCCAGTCCGCCTTCATCACCTCCGGTCAGCGCTGTACCTGCTCCCGCCGTCTGTTTGTCGAACGCGGCGAGCGGGGCGATGCCCTGGTCAAGCGACTGGTCGAGGTGGTCAGCCAGATCAAGGTCGGCCTCTATGACGCCGCCGAGCAGCCTTTCATGGGCTCGATGATAAGCGAGAAGGCCGCGCTCGGTATGGTCGAGGCACAAGCCAACCTGCAACAGCTGGGCGGCGAGAGCCTGCAGGTGCTTGAGCACCTGAAAGCGGGTACCGGCTTTGTCTCTCCGGGCATTATCGACGTGACGGCAGTCAGCGCGCTGCCTGATGAAGAGTACTTCGGCCCGCTGCTGCAACTGATTCGTTACGATGATTTCGATGCCGCCATCGATCAGGGCAATGCCACCCGTTATGGTCTCTCGGCCGGTCTGCTGGGTGATAACGAGGCGGATTGGCAGCACTTCTTCAAGCGGATCCGCGCTGGCATCGTCAACTGGAATAAGCCCATCACCGGTGCCTCCAGTGCCGCGCCGTTTGGTGGCGTGGGTGCCTCCGGCAACCACAGAGCGAGCGCCTACTACGCCGCTGATTACTGTGCGTATCCGGTTGCCTCCGTTGAAGACAGCAAAGCCGCCATGCCGGATCAGCTGTCGCCCGGCCTGCGCTTCTAATAACGACACGGGGCATCCAGCGGTGCCCCGATCTGTACCCGCAATCAAAGGAAAGAGAGATGCAAAAGGATATCGACACCCTGTTCAGCCATCTGTGGGACAACTACATCAAGGTGACCCCGAGCGCCCTCAAGGTGCACACCCTGCTGGGTGGCGGCGAGCCCATCGTCAACGATCACGTGGCGTTTCGTACCTACAACCTGCCCAAGCTGGGGCTGGAGAAGCTGGCCGCCCACTTCCTGGCGTTGGGGTATGAGCAGAAGGGCGAGTACGTCTTCAAGGCCAAGAAGCTCTACGCCAAGCACTTCGAGCATCAGGACCCGGACGCTCCCAAGGTATTTATCAGTGAGCTGAAGGTGGAAGAGCTCTCCCCGGCTGCGCAGGCCATCATCCACAAGCTGGCGGATCAGGTGCCCGATCATCTGACCGATACCCCGGCATTTCTCTACACCGGTGCCCCCTGGCAGGTCTCCTATGCCGATTACCAGACCCTGCTGGCGGAGAGCGAGTATGCGGCCTGGATGGCGGCATGGGGCTATCGTGCCAACCACTTCACGGTCAATATCAACAAGTTGAAGGATTTCGACACCATTCATCAGGTCAATGCGGCGCTGAAGGCGGCGGGTTTCGTGCTCAACAGCGTGGGTGGCGAGGTAAAAGGGGACCCGCAGGTGATGCTGGAGCAATCCTCCACCATGGCAGACAAAGCCGAGGTGCCGTTCAGCGATGGGGTGCGTACCATCCCGAGCTGCTTCTACGAGTTTGCCCTGCGCTATCCGCAGGCTGACGGCGTGCTCTATCCGGGCTTTGTCGAGGCCTCGGCCGACAAGATCTTCGAATCGACGAATGCAATGTAACAGGAACCACCCTGTTTCAGTCGCAACGCCTCCTCGCCGGAGGCGTTTTGTTTGGCGCCGAGTGACGGTGGCGGGTGTTGCCTGAAACCTCGGCGAAGGGGATTTGTCCGGCGCCCAACCGATAAAGATTTGTTGATAAAAATGTGAACGAGATCACCTGATGCGCCACAGATTGACGCAGGCGGTGGAGCAAAAAGGAGTAGAATGACGCTTTATTTTTGCGGGGCCAATCGATGCCTAACTATCACTTTTTCAAGCAGGGTCAGGCGCTTACCTATCTAGATGCCAATGCGCCCAGCTATAGCGATGAGCGTCGTCAACTGGTCGAACAGGGATTTGCCGCCATCGCCGCCCCCACCTTTGCAGATACTCCAGCCCAAGCCCTTGAGCTGCTGCGCACTCATCAGGCACTGCAAGATGAGGCGCAGGCCAACGCCCTTTGCCTGACGGTGGCCGCTATTCCGGCGGCGATCGCCGCGCTGACCGGGCACTGAAGATTGCCAGCGCCATGCCCGCGTAGGTAAAAAAATGGTGCCATTGTCATGGCACCAACTGATCGGTCTACCGGCTTGCCCTGAGCCGTTTACCGCTGGTGCAGATCACCTTCGATGACCAGCACGGTATCCATCCCTGCCGCCTTGCCTGCCTCAAGCCCGATGCGGGTATCTTCAAACACCAGACAGTTGGCGGGATTGGCGCCGAGCAGCTCTGCCACCTGCAAAAAGGTGTCGGGGTGCGGTTTGTGGTTGGTGACATCATCGGCACTGACCACCACCGAGATATAGGCATCGAGCCCGGTGCTTTTCAGGATGGAGTCCGCCTGACTGCGCGGTGAGCCGGTGCCAATCCCCATCTTCACCTTGCCGTGATAGTGCCTGACCAGCTCCCACATCTTGGGAAAGACGCTGACCTTGTCGATATGTTCCATATAGAGGGCAATCTTGCGACGGGTAAAGGCCTCGACATCCACCGTCAGCCCCTGCTGCTCGGCCAGCATGGCGATGATCTTGCGGGTGGGAATGCCGCCGTATTGATAGAGCTGCTCCCGCTCGAAGGGGATGCCGAACTCGGCACAGGTGAGTTCCCAAGCATCCAGATGAAGGGGCATGGAATCTACCAGGGTGCCATCCATATCGAAAATCAGGGCATCGTAGTGATCAAACCGGTACTGCTCGTTCATGGGGACTCCTCGGACTGAATTCGGACTAAATAGTGCAGGCTAACAGAACCGGTCGGCAGTTTGTGGGATCTGCTTCATGGTTGGGCTGATTGTGGCCGCCGTTTTTTCTATCTCTTGCTGATTTGTGAGACAATAATCCGTTCATTGCCGGATACTTTGGCATATCAGATCAGCGAGTCCGCTTATGACCTCGAAAATATCCCCCAAAACCATTTTCTCCAGTGTGGCGCTGGTGATCGCGCTCGGTTCACTGGAAAAGAGCATCGTCACCACCCCGCTGCCCATAATTGGCGCCGAGCTGCACGCCGGTGCCGCCCTCACCTGGGTGGTGACCGCCTACCTGCTGGCGGCCACCGCCGTGCTGCCCCTCTACGGCAAACTGAGCGATCTGTTTGGTCGGGTGCGGATGCTCAATATCGGCATCGGCCTGTTTCTGGCGGGCTCGGTGGCCTGTGCGCTCTCCCAGGATCTGCCGACCCTGCTGGCGGCCCGCGTGTTGCAAGGACTGGGCGGCGGCGGCCTGATTGCCCTCGCGTTTACCGTGATTGCCGACACCATCCCGCCACGGGAGGTGGGCAAGTATCAGGGCTACATTTCGGCGGTCTATGCGGTCTCCAGCATCGCGGGCCCCTTGCTTGGCGGCTACTTTACCGAGCAGCTCAGCTGGCGCTGGATCTTCTGGATCAACCTGCCGCTCGGGGCGCTGGCGGTCTTCCTCATCAACCGCAACCTCAAACAGCTCAACGTCCGTCGCCACAGCCGCTTCGACTGGAAGGGGGCGGCGCTGCTCATCACAGTCACCACCCTGACCCTGTTGCTGCTCTCGCCGGAGACTGCCCTGCCCGCCGTCTGGCTGGCGGGGGCGCTGGCGGTTTCGCTGCTGTTGTTGATCCTGATTGAGCGACGGGCTCACGATCCCATCCTGCCCGCCCATCTGGCACGGTTGCCCGGTTATCTGGTGAGCGTGCTGTTGGTGATGCTCTCCCAGTTGCTGATGTTCGCGGTGCTGGTCTATCTGCCGCTGCAGATGCAGTGGCAGAAGGGGCTGAGCGCCAGCGAGAGCGGGGTGAGCATGGTGATCTTTATGATCTGCATCACCGCTGGGGCCTTTGTCGGCGGCAAGCTGATCGGCCGAACCGGTCACTACAAGAGCTTTGTGGTGGTGGGGTTTGCGCTGGCGGCGGTGGCGCTCTGGCAGATCCACTTCGATGCCTGGGTCAAGCTGGCCCTCGGGTTTGCCGGTATCGGTCTTGGTCTGGTGCTGCCAGCCCTCTCGGTGGTGGTGCAAAATGCCCTGCCACGGGAAGATCGCGGCATCGGCATGTCGCTGTTCAACTTCGGCCGTGAGCTGGGGGGCGCAGTCGGCGTGGCCATCTGCTCCATGCTGTTCAATGCCCAGCTGCCTGCTGGCAGTGCAGGTCAGCTCAGCGCCTTGAGCCCGCAGCTGCTGGCCCCCGGTTTCAGTGCCACCTATATCGGAATGGCGATCATCGCCACCTTTGCACTGCTGCTCACCCTGCTGGCGTTGAAGCGCCACGAGCTGGCTACTATCAGCGCCTGATCAGCCGTATAGCCATACCGCGCATTGGTAAGGGGCAAACCGCGGTTCAGGCTGAGTGGGGTAGTTATTTATCAGCAGGGTAGCGCCTTGTTCTACCTGTTCAACGTGCGGCATCGGTAAGGGATTGGTGGTGAGATTGGCGAGCAGCAGCAGGGTGTGCCGTGCTCCGCTTGCCGGATCCTGCCAGTGGCGGCGATAGCTGATGCGCTCGGGATCATCCCCATCCAGCAGCTCGAAATTGCCGTGGCGAATGACCGGGTGAGCCTTGCGCAGGGCGATGAGTTGGCGATAGCAGTGAAACGGCGAGTCGGGGCGGGCCAACTGCTCGGCAGCGTTTATCTCGACGTGGTTGGCGTTGAGGGCGATCCAGGGCGTGGTGATGCTGAAACCGGCGTGGGGGCCCGCGTCCCACTGCATCGGGGTGCGGGCGTTGTCGCGGCCGATGGCATCGAGCCGCCGACTCAGCTCGGCAGGATCCAGCCCTGACTGGCTGGCGCGGTAGTTGATGGCCTCCACGTCGCGCAGCTCGCCCAGCTGCCAGTGGCGGTTGGTCATGGCCAGCTCTTCCCCCTGATAGATAAAAGGGGTGCCCTGCATCATGTGCAGCACCATGGCCCACAGCTTGGCGCTGGTTTCACGCCACTCGGGCCTGTCGTCGCCAAAGCGGGAGATGGCGCGGGGCAGGTCGTGGTTGTTCAGAAACAGGCTGTTCCAGCCATGCCCGTGTAGCCCTTGCTGGTGGCGGGCCATGGCCCGTTTGAATGCGAGAGGATCGAAGCGGGAGGTCCACTTGTCACTGCCGAGCCCCAGATGCTCGAAGTTGAACACCATGCTGAACTCGCTGCCATCGTGGTTCGAATAGCGCTGCATATGGGCGAGATCGGCTCCCCAGGTTTCACCCACCGTGATGATCCCCTTGCCGCCAAAGCTTGCGGCATTGAGCTCGCGGATATAGTCGTGCAGGCGCGGGCCATTGCTCATGGCAAGCCGGTCCCACTCCTTGCTCACCATGTCGATCACATCGAAGCGAAACCCCTTGATCCCTTTGCCCAGCCAGAAGTTGATCACCGCCGCCATCTCGGCCCGCACAGCCGGGTTGTCCCAGTCCAGATCGGCCTGACTCGCATCGAAGTTGTGCAGGTAGTAGCGATCAAGCGCTGGCACATATTCCCAGCCGCTACCGCCAAAAATCGAGGTGATAGGGTGAGCGTCAACGAAGGCCTGGTCGCGAAACACGTAATAGTCCTGATAGTGAGGATCCCCCGCCAGCGCCTGCACAAACCACTCATGCTCGGTGGAGGTATGGTTGGCGACGATATCCATCATAAGGCCGATACCACGGGCGGCGGCCTCGCTGATCAGCTGTTCCATCTCGGCCAGAGTGCCAAAGGCGGGGTCGATGGCGCGGTAGTCCGCCACGTCGTAGCCGTTGTCCCGCTTGGGGGAGCGATAGATGGGGGTGAGCCACAGCATATCGACACCCAGCTGTGCCAGATAGTCGAGGCGCTGGCGGATGCCGTTGATATCGCCCATGCCGTCGCCATCGCTGTCCTGAAAACTCATGGGGTAGATCTGGTAGATGACGCAGCTATCGAGGTTGATGGCGGGCGTGTGGCGGGGTTGCGGGTTCATCAGCGTGGCCGGTTGGGGGAAGAGATTTTCTATCTTACGCAGATGAACGGGCACTCAACAGGGCAGGGGAAGCCTTGAAAAGGGTTCCATTATTGGCTGATTACCGAAAATGAGGGGAGGGTCACAAAGGCGCCATCCCGAGTCACGGACGTGGTCGGGATGGCGGTTTACTCATCTACACTGTGGCATGAGCCGTTATCGGGGGGCCCCGGCCTGCTCGACGTTTGGCTCTTGCTGGTGCTCAACCTTCTCTTGTTGGCGTTCCGCCTGCGCCTCCAGCTCCTTGCCGAGGAAGTAGTTCAGGAAGGTGCGGATCACCGCGATGATGGCGAGGCGGATCAGCTCCTCCTTGCTCGGCGCGACCGTGGTGGCCAGGATGTCGGCGGCGAGCTGGAACTCCAGCGCCAGAATGAGCCAACTGCCAAAGCAGAGGCGAATGCGCGGAAAGCCGGGCTGGTGATCCCGCACTCTTGCCGCCAGCCAGAGGGTCTTGCCAAGCCCTATCACCACACAGGCGATGGAGATGATCTCCAGCAGCAGCTGGAACAGCTCGACCCCGTGCATCATGCCCTCTCGCAGGCTCGCTATCTCAAACACTCGGGTCACCTCCCTGATTCAAAAGAGCAGACTATTAACATATTGCTCGGCAAAGGCCAAATCCGGCTCAGGCAATCAGTTTGAATTCAATCACATAGAGCGGCGGCAGATCGGGGTAGATATCGCGGATCACCTGTTTGAGCTCGGGGAGGGTCATGTTCTCCTGACGGGCGTGCTCATCGCTCAGTTCATCAAAGGCGACCGCCTTGACCGAGAGTACCTCTATGGTGCCAAAGGGCTGGTGCTCCGGATTGGTGAACAGGGCCAGCCGTTGGCCGGGCTGCCAGTTGGCCTCGCTCTCGTCGCGGATGGTGATGGTCTTGCGGCCCGCCTGAATATCGGCGACGAAGCGGCTGAAGAAGGTGAATTCGGGATAGGAATGGGCTGACATGGTAACTCCTGACAGGGTGAATCGAAATTGGGTGAGTAGACATCAAAGGTCGAGATAGGTGCGCAGCCTGGCCAGATCGGCGATGGCGGGGCCCTCGGCCCCTTCGCAGACGATCCCCTGCTCGATCAGCTCCTTGAGGGCGCGGCGGTAGACCCGCTCGGTGGTGCCAAAGCGTGCCGCTTCGTGGGCCCGCTTGCGTGACCCCAGCATCGGGGTGCGCTGGCGCTCGCGCCACAGCTCATAGGCGATGTTGTAGGCGATGGGGTGGAGCAGGCGGCTGGTGGTGATCTCCAGGGTATCGAGATAGTCGCTGGCGAGTGCGGCGGCAAAAAACAGGGTCAGCTCGGGCTCGGCCAGCAGGCGCTGGGCCAGCTTGTGGGCGCAGATGACCCGTGCATCCAGCTCGGTCTCGGCCACCACGTTCCACTGCACCGGGGTGGCGCTGAAGAACTCCATCTCGCCGAAGATCTGGCTGTGGCAGGCTATTTCGCCGAGTTGGAAGCTGCGGCCCGAGTGCACCGTGCTGTTGAGGGAGACCCGGCCACGTTCGACCAGATAGAGCTGCTCGCTCTGCTCCCCCTGTCGCATGATCAATTCGCCCGGCAGGTAGCGGCGCAGAAACAGGGTGCAGGCGTCGAGCGCCGCGGCAAAGCGGGGTTCAAGCTGCTGGAGTTCGGCGTGAAAACGGCCGAGGGGGTAGGGCTGTTGCTGCATGACTTGCCTGTCGCACCGGATGACGAGGGCCATGAGGCTAGCAAGAGTGCGGGCCGGATACCAGCCCGCACGGTAGCGGATGTGCCGCAGTTAACGGTTTGCGGTTTATTGCGCCAACGCGTGGAGGGCGGCCGCGATGGCGTGCTGCTCACCGGCCATCATCGCCTGTTCGGCGCTGGCGTAGTCCGCCACCCCTTGCTGCACATCCTGTTCGAACAACACCACGTTGCAGAGCACGGCGGCGACCCGCACCTTGCGCAGGCGCCCCACGGTCAGCAGGGAGGCGGTCTCCATATCGGCGCCGAGCACGCCACGGGCATGCCAGTAGCGGCACACCTCCTGCTCGTCATCCCGATAGAAGCTGTCGTGGGAGCGTACCAGCCCGTGCCAGTAAGGCTGGCTGCCAGTGGCCACATGGTTGAGCAAGGCGGCCTGCAGCCAGATATCGGCGCAGGCGGGGTACTCGGCGGGCAGATAGGCCTGTGAGGCCCCCTCATTGCGTACCACCCCTTCCACCACGATGAGGTCGCCGAGCCCGATCTCGTGTTGCAGGGCACCAGCGGAGCCGACCCGGATCAGCGAGCGGGCGCCGGCTTGCACCAGCTCCTCCAGCGCGATGATGGCCGAGGCGCCGCCAATGCCGGTGCTGCAAACCGTGATGGGCAGCCCCTGATAGGATCCGTTGATGAGGCGAAACTCCCGGTTTTGCCCCAGCACCTCACACTCTTCAAGTTGGCTGGCGATGCGGTCAACCCTGGCCGGGTCGCCGCACAGCACCACCCGCTCGGCAATCTGGTCGGGGCGGCACTGGAGATGGGGTAATAGCGTCATGGCTTACAGACCTTGTGGTTGGCGCTTGGCGGCAATCACCCAGAGGCGGGTGCCGTTGGCGGCGATAAACAGCAGGATCAGGTACTCCAGCGACATGGCGTAGACGCCCTGCGCGGCATAGACACCGATGCTGATGATGTTGATGACGACCCAGAGGATCCAGTTTTCCACGTATTTGCGGGTCATCAGGATCTGGGCGACCACCGAGAGCACCGTCATGCTGGCATCCCAGAACGGGAAGGCATCGGGGGAGGGCTCGGGGGTGGCTAGGTTGGCACCAAACAGGTTGAGCAGGGAGACCGAGGTGCGCGCCAGGGTGGCGAAGACCGGGTCGATATAGCGGGTCAACAGGGCGATGGCCAGCACGCTCACGGCGGCGGTCACCATCAGTTTGGATTTGCTGAGCCAGCGGATCTGCAGGGTATCCCCCTGATCGTTGGCCGGGCGGGTCCAGGCGTACCAGCCATAGACGTTTGCGCAGAAGAAGAACAGCTGCAGCATCAACAGCCCGTAGAGCTGGATCTGGAAGAAGATGATGGCAAACAGGCTGACGTTGATCAGACCAAACAGGTAGTTGATGGTCTTCTCCTGACTGGCGAACCAGATGCAGGCCAGCCCGAACAGGGTGCCGATGGCTTCAATCCATGACATGGCATAGCCGCCACCCAGCGGGATGGTCACCAGGGTGTTATTGATGCTGAACAGCTCGAATATGCTCATTTTCTGATCCTTAGGCATGAGGGTAAGTATGCGAGGGCGCCATTCTAAGGGGTGAGGGGGAGGAGGGGCAGGACTTTTGTCCGCCCCGGGCTTGGCCCATATCAAAGAAATCGCCGCTGGTGCCCGGTTATTCCAGCACTGATGGGTTATGGTGCCCCCGCAGGCCGGACTTTATTGATATGTAGCAAGATGATAGCGCTGTGCCTGTGGTCTGATAGAGTCCACTCTCCGGGAGGAGAATCACGTGATAAAAGGAGGTTGCATTGAATTCCGAGCTTGTCTGGGTGCTCTGTCTGCTGGCTGGCGCCATCTATCTCTTCATGACCAACAAGGTTCGTATGGATGTGGTGGCCCTGGGTGTGGTCATCCTGTTTGTGCTGAGCGGCACCCTCACCCTGCCGGAGGCGCTGGCGGGCTTTAGCGATCCCAACGTCATTCTGATTGCCGCCCTATTTGTGGTGGGGGAGGGGTTGGTGCGCACCGGCATCGCCTATCAGGTGGGGGATGCGCTGGTGAAGGTGGCGGGCAGCAGCGAGACCAAGCTGCTGGTGCTGCTGATGGTGGCGGTGGCGAGTCTGGGAGCGGTGATGAGCAGCACCGGGGTGGTGGCCATCTTTATCCCGGTGGTGCTGAGCGTCGCGAACCGGATGGGCATCCCCGCCGGTCGTCTGATGATGCCCCTCGGTTTTGCCGGACTTATCAGCGGCATGATGACGCTGGTGGCCACGCCCCCCAACATGGTGGTCAACAGCGAGCTGATGCGCCACGGCATACACGGCTTCGGCTTCTTCGGTTTCACCCCCATGGGGGTGCTGATCCTGGGGATGGGCATTCTCTACATGCTGCTGGTGCGCGGCTCTTTGGTGGGCGAGGGGGAAGAGGGCAAGGGCAAGCCGACCGGGCGCCGCACCCTGCGCGATCTGATCCGTGACTACCGGCTGGCCGGTCGGGCCCGCCGTCTGGCGCTGCGGCCGGACTCCCCGCTGATTGGCCATACCCTGGATGAGCTGCAACTGCGCGCCCGCTATGGTGCCCACGTCATCGGGGTGGAGCGCTGGCGCAAGTTTCGCCGGGTGATGGTGCCGGTGTCGGGGATCAGTGAATTTCAGGCGAAGGATGTGCTGCTGATCGACATGTCCGATCCCGAGGTGGATGTGCGGGCGTTTTGCAGCGAGGCGCGGCTCGAACCCATGATCCTGCGCGGGGAGTACTTCTCCGATCAGGCGCGGGAGGTGGGGATGGCCGAGGTGTCGCTGATCCCCGAGTCCAAGCTGCTGGGCAAAAGCGTGCGTGAGGTGACCTTCCGCTCCAGCTATGGCCTGAGCGTGGTGGGGCTGCGTCGAGACGGCGAGGCACTGGCAGGCAAGCTGGTGGACGAGCCGCTGCAGATGGGGGATACCCTGCTGGTGGTGGGCAACTGGAGCCATATCCGGCTGCTACAGACCCACAGCCGAGACTTTTTGCTGATGGGCTTGCCTGCCGAGGTGGACGAGATGGCTCCCGCCCGCAGTCAGGCCATTCATGCCCTCTTCTGTCTTGGAGTGATGATCCTGCTGATGGTGACCGATCCGGTGCCCAACGTGATTGCCGCGTTGATCGCCTGTCTGCTGATGGGCAAGTTTCGCTGCATCGACATGGAGAGTGCCTACAAGTCGATCCACTGGCCGACCCTGATCCTGATTGTCGGCATGCTCCCCTTCGCGCTGGCGCTGCAAAAAACCGGCGGGGTGGATCTGATCGTCGGCGGCTTGATGAATGCGGTGGGGGAGATGGGGCCGCGCGTGATGCTGGCCAGCCTGTTTGCGCTCTGTGCGGTGATCGGGCTCTTTATCTCCAATACCGCCACCGCAGTGCTGATGGCGCCCATTGCATTGGGCACGGCACAGCAGATGGGGGTATCGCCCTATCCGTTCGCCATGACCATCGCCATTGCCGCCTCGGCCGCCTTTATGACGCCGGTTTCGTCACCGGTGAATACCCTGGTATTGGGGCCGGGCAACTACAAGTTTGCCGATTTTATCCGCATCGGGGTGCCGTTCACCCTGCTGGTGATGGTGGTGAGCGTGGTGGCTATTCCCTGGTTCTTCCCGTTCTGATAACCGGGATGATGAATGTGTGTACCAGCGGCCTGCGGGCCGCTTTTTTGTGGCCGAGAGAGAAGAGTGGCAAGGCGTGCTCGGAATCAGTGAAGGGGGGCGAGAACGTGAATTAACGTGGAGATGGATTCATAGAGGAGTAAGAGAAAAACTGGGGAGATACAAATTTCAGATACAAAAAAACCAGCGTGAGCTGGTCTGTTTGGTACTGCTATTAATGGTGCGGAAGGAGAGACTCGAACTCTCACGCCTAGGGCGCCAGAGTAGGATCACAGGCCATGCCATGTCCAATTAAGGGGTTAGGCTACAGCAAGTTTCCTCCGAACTGTACGTGCGACTTTCATCGCATACAGCTCTCCAGTTAACACTTCGACAAGAGCAGTAATTAATAAACAAATTGGTGCGGGAGGTGGGACTCGAACCCACACACCAAAGGTACTGGCACCTAAAGCCAGCGCGTCTACCATTTCACCACTCCCGCTCTCATACCGGATATATATACCGTTGAGGTCGGTAATATCATATCACTGCGGGATTAAAGTGCAAGTCTTTTAATGCCTTGCCATCATATTTCCCGTTATGTATTTGAACGTGGCATTTGCGGCATACAGGAATCTGTTTCCTGTTGATGTCAGCCATAATGCGATTGAAGCCCGATACTACAGTCTTATTTCCTTTCCTAAGGTGTCTGACGTGATGCATGTTTATGTTGTCCGAAGAACCACATACACAACATTTCATCAGCAGCCTAGAACTCGTCTGTTTCGCATATCTTGTAAATAGCGAATCAGGGTCTCTAGGGTTAGTGTTAAAGACACCAACTGTTTTTGCGAATGAGCATTCCCAATAGTCGGTTACTTTTACTCTACCCTTGACTTCCCGAATGACCTTAAGGCTACGTCCCCTCTTCTGAAATTGAGCCTTCATGGAGGTTCTGTATTTGTGCGCCAGAGTCTTGGCTAGGGACATCCTTAACAGATAGTCCACATACGCTAGGAAGCGCAAATTCATCACAGGTCTGTAGTAATTTACCCAACCCCTCTTAATAGCGCTGTATCTCCTCACTATTTCATCAGGGTCGAGATGCACATAGCTTCTCTTAGATTGTGCAAAGGGTTTACCGTCTTTAATGGTGATGAATCTTTCCTCCTTGAGGGATTCTAAGAGTTCATCTCCATCTAGCCAGAGTCTTACATTGGAGTTTCCGACCCTTCTTCTGTGACTAAAGTCAGAGTATTCTGGCTCTATCTTCTGAATTAGGGCTTCCTTGTAATTAGCTACTCCAACAAGGAATCCCAAGAATTTCGCTTTGCCTGTGCTATGCGTAATTTTGGTTTTATCCATGCTGAGTTCAAGGTTTAATGTTCCCTTAAGGAACTCTCCAGCTTGTTCTCTGACTTTGACAGCTAGTTCTTTACTGCCAGTGATCCCGATTAACCAGTCATCTGCGTATCTGATGTACCTGACCCTGACAAAATCTGGGTCGTATTGGTCATTTGACGGCAGTTGATCTAACCTGGCGCTCAGATCCTTAAATCTCTCCAAGTCTTTTCCTGCGGGTTTGCCTTCGCACTTGTTTAATAGGTAGCTGCGCTTTCTAACCACACTTCTGTACTCTGGATTAGGTTTTCTGCGGAGTCCTTTTGATAGGTCTGCACAGAGTTTTTCCGCCCATGTATCAAATTCGTGTAGGTAAATGTTAGCAAGCATTGGGCTGATAATCCCACCTTGCGGTGTACCAAGTCTCGTGGACTTAAACTGCCCTTTTTCTACGTATCCGGCTTTGAGAAATTTTCTGATTAGACTGATGAATCGGTCGTCAGAAATCTTCCGTCTAAGCAATGAGATTAGAATTTCGTGGTCGATTTCATCAAAGAAGCTTTTTATGTCTCCTTCGATAAACCATTTTGTTCCGCTCCACTTGCAGACTTCTTCCATTGCCGTGTGGGTGCTTCGACTTTCCCTAAACCCGTGACTAAGGTCACTAAAGATTGGGTTATTAGGAGCATCATAGATACATTCTAGGATCAGGCGAACGCTTTCCTGGACAAGTTTATCTTTGATGGAGGGGATACCGAGTGGGCGTTGCTTCCCATTTTTTTTGGGAATAAATACCCGTAGAGAGGGTGTAGGCTTGTAGCTTTCATCCTTAAGCTCGTTGATGGTCACTTCGATGTTTCTCAGTGACGCACCATCGATGGTTTCACCATCGATTCCCTTGGTCATGTTGCCAGGTGCAGATTTAATCTTCTCATAGGCCAAAATGTGAAGTTCTGGCTTGAGTAGCAGACGATATAGGTCTTTATTAACCCAATCTCTGCGGGCATTCAATTCCCGAAGCTTGTCTAATCTATTATAGGCTGTTGAGTCATCCGACCCACCTACAAATTTGATTTCGACCATTAACCTGCCCCCCTTCCAATAAATCTCCCGACTTTATGTACTATGAGGGCTCCGTAGTCATATCAGTTTCCCGACTTAGACTATCCCGCAGTTACCTGGCAAACGAAGTATTGGGTTAGGTGCTCTGTTCGTTCCTTGAGTCTCTTCATTAGAGCAGCGCATTGGAGGAAGTATTCGTCAACTGAGGTCCTATTAACGAATTCCAATGTAAAGGATTTCAGACTTGATTTCCTTAGGGGCCGCGACTCCCCCGCCTCAGAACTGGAGTTCAGGCAGTATAGCTTTCACCTTACCAATCTTAGCTCGCTACGCCTTTTCGAGGGCAAGTCTCCCTCTCAACATAGCTTTAACGACATGCTGTGTTCCCTTATGAGGTTTCCCTCTCCGGTAAGTCGTTGCTTTATACCCTAACTTCCAGGGCAGGGTAACGTTTTACCCATCGTTTTACCACGCCGCAGCGGCGCACACCTAAATCTGGTGCGTCTACCAATTTCGCCACTTCCGCAATATTAATGGTGGCTATGACGGGATTCGAACCTGTGACCCCCGCATTATGAGTGCGATGCTCTAACCAACTGAGCTACATAGCCT
>NZ_JAPDCD010000039.1:30754-49789 GCF_027705695.1 Aeromonas sp. QDB62
ATGGTGGCTATGACGGGATTCGAACCTGTGACCCCCGCATTATGAGTGCGATGCTCTAACCAACTGAGCTACATAGCCAACCTTGCTTCCGATGAGTCGTTGCCTCGTCACCGTGCGGGCCGAATTATGCGTATCTGGCTCTGGGGCGTCAACCCTTTTTTTGCCAGAAAAACGCAATTTGAGTGCGTTTGACCAGTTATTGGCCTCTGTTGCGCAAAAGCCCAACAATCTGGTTTTTTTTAAGACATTGCCATCATTGCCCGGGCAATGACAGATAAAAAACAGGCCAGCAAATGCTGGCCTGTCATGGGATTAGACGTTGAACAGGAAGTTCATGATATCGCCATCTTTGACGATGTACTCTTTCCCTTCGGCGCGCATCTTGCCCGCTTCCTTGGCGCCTTGCTCACCCTTGTAGGTGATAAAGTCTTCAAAGGCGATGGTTTGGGCGCGAATAAAGCCTTTTTCAAAGTCGGTGTGGATCTTGCCAGCCGCTTGCGGGGCAGTGGCACCGACCGGGATGGTCCAGGCACGCACTTCTTTCACACCGGCGGTGAAGTAGGTCTGCAGGTTGAGCAGCTCGTAACCGGAGCGGATAACCCGGTTCAGGCCCGGCTCTTCGATGCCAAGGTCAGCCATGAACTCGGCGCGATCTTCGTCGTCCAGCTCGGCGATGTCCGCTTCAATGGCGCAGCAGACCACCACCACTACAGCGTTCTCGGCGGCGGCGATTTCACGCACCTTGTCGAGGTAGGGGTTGTTCTCGAAGCCATCTTCCGCCACGTTGGCGATATACATGGTGGGCTTCAGGGTCAGGAAGTTGAGGTGGCTCACGGCGGCCAGCTCTTCTTTATCCAGCTTCAGACCACGGATCATCTGACCGTTTTCCAGCGCGACGCGGATCTTCTCCAGCACTTCCACTTCCAGCTTGGCATCCTTGTCGCCGCCTTTGGCGCGCTTGGACTGGCGGTGAATGGCGCGCTCACAGGCGTCCAGATCCGACAGGGCCAGCTCGGTGTTGATCACTTCGATATCGTCAGCAGGGGAGACCTTGCCGGCAACGTGAATGATGTTCTCGTCATCGAAGCAGCGCACCACGTGGCCGATCGCTTCGGTTTCACGGATGTTGGCCAGGAACTGGTTGCCCAGACCTTCACCCTTGGAGGCGCCGGCAACCAGGCCTGCGATGTCGACGAATTCCATGGTGGTCGGCACAACGCGCTGCGGATTGATGATGGCAGCCAGCTGATCGAGGCGGGGATCCGGCATCGGGACCACACCGGTGTTCGGCTCGATGGTGCAGAACGGGAAGTTGGCGGCTTCGATACCGGCCTTGGTCAGCGCGTTGAACAGGGTGGATTTGCCTACATTGGGCAGGCCCACGATACCGCATTTAAAACCCATGGATTGTTACCTTACTTGATGGATGCTGTTGAGGGTCGCCCGCAGGCGGCCCATGTCATGCTTGTTCTGGTCGTTGTTCATGCACCGGCACAATGCCCGTACAGGGTCAAACCGACCTATACCTTTTCAGCCTTGAAGCTGTGCAGCCGATTCATGGCCTTGGTCATATCTTGTTTGAACAGGATATCGGTGGCGCGCAGGGACTCGTCCAGTGCGGCGTCGATCAGGCTCTGTTCACTGCTGGGAGCCTTGGTCAGGACGAAGCCTGCCACCTGCTCTTTGCTGCCGGGATGGCCGATCCCGAGACGCAGCCGGAAAAAGTTATTGTTGTTGCCCATCTTGGCGATGATGTCCTTGAGGCCGTTATGGCCGCCATGACCACCCCCTTGCTTGAACTTGGCGATGCCTGGCGGCAGATCCAGTTCGTCATGGGCAACCAGCATTGCTTCCGGCTCAATCTGATAAAAACGCGCCAGTGCGGCCACCGCCTTGCCAGAGAGGTTCATATAGGTGTTCGGGATGAGCAGCCGCACATCCTGCCCCTCGACCAGAATGCGGGCAGTATGGCCGAAGAATTTGGGTTCTTCACGCAGGCTGACATTGTGCCAGCGGGCCAGTTGCTCCACATACCAGGCGCCCGCGTTGTGGCGGGTCTTGGCATATTCCGGGCCGGGGTTGCCCAGTCCGACGATCAGTTTGATTTCGCTTGTCACGCTTGATGTCTTCACTCGCAGCTGCCGTGGGCACACTACCCAGGGCAATAGGACGCAATATTCTAGCCGCCGAGTGGCGATCACTCAACCAATGCTCATGTTATGGCGGAATTTGCCCCATTATTGCGGCTAATAGGTGCGGCTAATGGGTGGCTAACAGTGGGTAAACGGGCCTCTTGCATGAGGCCCGTTTCAGCTTACCGATAGACTGTGCCTGGTTGACTACAGCCGTTATTTGGCGCGCAGCAGGGTGACTGTCTCTTCATCCAGCGCGGTCAGGGTGGGGCGGGCATCGCGCACATAC
Organism: Aeromonas sp. QDB62; assembly: GCF_027705695.1. Taxonomy (NCBI): domain Bacteria; kingdom Pseudomonadati; phylum Pseudomonadota; class Gammaproteobacteria; order Aeromonadales; family Aeromonadaceae; genus Aeromonas; species Aeromonas sp. QDB62. The sequence goes on from NZ_JAPDCD010000039.1 coordinate 33,176, forward strand.
TCCACGAAGGAGGCCGCATCGGTGCCACAATCCACGCCGCTGGCCTTGCAATCGAGGGCCTGACCCGGGGCATAGACGGCGCTCAGCAGCTCGCCGTTTTGTGTCACTTTCAGCACCGGGAAGGCGGTCAGCTTGCCATTGACGCTGGCGATGTCGACCCGCTCGCTCTGGTGGTGCTGGGCATTGGCCAGTGCCTGCCAGCCATCGTTGCCGTTGGCGCTGTAGGCGTTCATCACTACCCGATAGTGCTGGTTATCAACCAGATCCTGCCACTCGCCGCTTGCGGTCTTGCGCTGCAATTGGGTCAGGGTGCCCGTCTTGCCTGCGTCGGTCTCCTGGAAGGTGTAACGCAGGTGGCCACCGTAGGGGAACTTGCCGGCATGGGCGCTGGCGGGCAGGGTGGCGGTGATGGTTTCGCTCAGCAGGGCGCGCACCTCGGCGCCGGTCAGGGTCAGCACCGAAAGCTGGTTCTTGAACGGCAGCAGGGTGAGGGCACTATCCCCCTCGCGCCATTCGCCAGCGGGCAGTTCGGCACGCACGCCGCCCACCGCTAGCAGGGCGAAGTCGACCGGCCCGCCGGTCAGGGCTTGCACTGCTGGCGTATTGGCCCAGTAGAACTCCCCTTCGGCAACCAGCGGCGCCACATCCGAGCCGTGGCTGTCGCTGCCGTTGTCGCCGGGGCGACGGGCATTTTGCAGTTGCTCGGGAATGGTGCCGATCACCGGGCCGTAGGCTTGCTCCAGCGCCGGTTTGTAATGGCTGTCGATGATGCCGCGCAGGCGCGGATCTTCATCCACGGTCACCAGATTGGGCTGGTTGTCGATAAACTGGCTCGCCTCTTTGCTGCGGGCGTCATCGAGCGCCTGCTTGCGCGCCGCATCGGCGAAGAAGTCGCGGCTGGCCAGCAGGCTGTTGTGGCCCTGGCAGTCGGTCACCTGACCGTGGCTGTCAAAGGTCACCTGCGCCAGACCGATGGCCTGGGCATAGGAGCCCGCCTGCACCACGCAAGTCTTGCCGATGCCATCCGGATTGGTCACCAGCTTGGCGTAATCGCCGGTCTTGCCCCAACCGATATTGCGAAAATCGCCGAGCAGGCTGTGGGAGTGGCCACCGACGATGGCATCGAGGCCGTTCACCTTGGCCGCCAGCGCCAGATCCCGCTCGTTGCCAATGTGGGTCAGGGCGACGATCTGATGGATCCCTTTGGCTTGCAGCATGTCGACCGTGGCCTGAGCCGAGGCGACCTCCTTGCCAAAGCGCAGCTTGCCGACGTTGGGGGCAATATTGCCCATGTCTTCCAGCACCAGACCGACGACGGCGACCAGCTGTTTGCCTTGCGGCAGATTATTGATGTCGGTGACCGGGCTCTTCTGGTTGCCGTCAAAGGCGTAGACCACGAAGGGCTTGAGGTTGTCTGCCTTGCTGAGGGCCGGATCGGCCTTGGTGTCGAGGTTGGCGGCCAGCACCGGGAAGTTGACCCCCTCGATGAAGCGGGCCAGCTTCTGGTTGTCCAGATCGAACTCGTGGTTGCCCAGCGCCATGGCATCGAGGCCGAACTGGCTCAGCAACTCGGCGTTGGCCATCCCCTCGTTGAGCTTGAAGTAACCGCTGCCCTGCCAGGCATCGCCGCCGTGCAGCAGCAGCAAGGGCTGGTTCTTGGCCAGCGCATCGGCCTGATAGGCTTTCGCCATGGTCAGCAGGCGCGGATAACCGCCAAAGCGGGTATAGAGGGTGTCCGTCTCCCCCTGCGGGGCAAAGATCTGCCCTTTGATCTCGGCATTGACCGGATCAAACTGGGAGTGGGTGTCGTTCATGTGCGCCAGGGTCAGCACGAAGGGCGGGTTCTCTTTGACGGGCTGACAGGCGAACAGGGCGCAGGTGAGGGTCGCGAGCAGGAGGGGACGCAAGCAATTCATGGGTAAATCCTTAAGCCTGCCGGGGGCAGGGTCGTACCAGATAGCAGAAAGTTGGAAAGAGATGGTCCAGAAAGACGAAAACCGCCTGATGGCGGTTTTCGTTATTGCTGAATCTATCAATGCTCAAACATGGCAGAGATGGACTCTTCGTTGCTGATGCGACGAATGGCTTCGGCCAGTACAGTCGACAGGGTCAGCTGTTTGACTTTGCCAATCGCTTTCATCTCCGCAGTGAGCGGGATGGAGTCGGTGATGATCAGTTCATCGATCACCGAGTTCTTGATGTTCTCGACGGCAGTGCCGGAGAAGACCGGGTGAGTGGCGTAAGCGAATACTCGCTTGGCGCCGCGCTCTTTCAGGGCTTCTGCGGCTTTGCACAGGGTGCCGCCGGTGTCGATCATGTCATCAACAATGACGCAGTCGCGGCCGGCAACGTCACCGATCAGGTGCATGACCTGGGAGACGTTCGGGCGGGGACGGCGCTTGTCGATGATGGCGATGTCGGTGTCATCCAGCAGCTTGGCGATAGCGCGGGCACGCACTACGCCACCGATGTCCGGGGAGACGACGACAGGAGACTCGAGGTTCTTGGCCTTCATGTCTTCCAGCAGCACCGGGCTACCGAACACGTTGTCTACCGGAACGTCGAAGAAACCTTGAATTTGCTCGGCATGCAGGTCAACGGTCAGCACGCGATCCACACCCACGCTGGAGAGGAAGTCAGCGACAACCTTGGCGGTGATAGGTACACGGGCGGAGCGGACGCGGCGGTCCTGACGGGCATAACCAAAGTAGGGGATAACGGCAGTGATACGGCCAGCTGAAGCACGACGCAGTGCATCTACCATGACGATCAATTCCATCAAATTGTCGTTGGTCGGGGCACAGGTGGATTGAATGATGAAGATATCGCCACCACGTACATTCTCATTGATCTGTACGCTGATCTCGCCGTCGCTAAAGCGACCTACGGCAGCATTGCCGAGTTTGATAAACAGGCGATCTGCGATCTTCTGGGCTAGTTCCGGCGTTGCGTTACCAGCAAACAGCTTCATGTCAGGCACGGTTTGAAACCTCGGGGTTGCATCCAGTATGTGGGGGAGTCTGAAATCAGACCCTATCGTTTTGGGGCAAACGATTTATCAAGATAACGCACAAGGCGTCTGCTGCCCAATGAATGATTGTGATGATACCGGTAACCCGAATCCGTGGCCGAGTGCAAAACCGGCCACGTTAATCATCATCAATGCTGTTCGGTAGAATTGGCTGGGGTACTAGGATTCGAACCTAGGAATGGCGAGATCAAAACCCGCTGCCTTACCGCTTGGCGATACCCCAATCATTTGAACTGTTGCAATGTGGAGAAGAGAGGTGATATGTTCTCGCCCTTGGCGACAAACCCATCAAGTCCCTCCGGCACGCAGGCCAACACTTCCCGAGCAGTCACTTCGTCTTCAAATTGAGCAAAGACGCAGGCTCCTGTGCCCGTCATTCTTGACGGCGCGTATTCTAGCAACCAGCCGAGCGCATTGGCAACCTCGGGGTGGCGCTTTTTCACCAGTGATTCGCAATCGTTTTTCCACTCACCTTCCAGCAGGTTGTCCAACGCCATTTTCGGCGTGGCTCTGGGCAGGTCCGGATCCTGGAATACGGCCGCAGTCGCCACATGGCAATCGGGCTTGAGCACCAGATACCAGGCATCGGGTAGTTCGACCGGTTGCAACCGCTCGCCCACCCCTTCGGCAAAGGCCGCCTTGCCACGGACAAACACCGGCACATCGGCACCCAGCTGGACGCCGAGCGCTGCGAGTTCGTCCTCACTCAAACCCGCTTGCCAGAGGTGGTTAAGCGCGACTAGCGTAGTTGCCGCATCGGACGATCCGCCGCCAATGCCACCCCCCATGGGCAGCACTTTCTCCAGCCGGATATGGGCACCTTGCGGGCTCGGCAGTGTTGCCTGCAGCAGGCGGGCGGCGCGGATAATCAGATTCTGCTCATCCGGCACGCCGGGAATGGCCGGGCTCAGGGTGAGAGTGTCGCTACCCTGAATCACCTCGAACTCGAGCCAGTCGCTGTGGTTGAGGAAGATAAACAGGGTCTGCAGCTCGTGATAGCCATCGGGACGACGGCCATTGACGTGTAAAAACAGGTTGAGTTTGGCCGGTGCCGGCCAGCGTGTGGAAGCCATTAACGTGCAAGAGTCCATTGGTTGATCTGAAGCTTGAGGCGGCTGTTCTGGCCGGTCATGGTCAGCAGGTGCGGCAGGCGGTAGCCATCCTGATCCCGATAATCGCCATAGACGATCTGCCACTGGCCATCGCGCACGCTGGCCAGACTGCTGTCGGGGTTGAGTTCAAACTCCGCCTGACCCGGCAGCCCCTTGATCCACTCCGGCAATCCGGCGACCGGAATATTCCAGCCGGTGAGCTGATAGATCAGCGCTTCGGCGTCCTGGCTCTGGTGGCGATTGCCGTCGCTATCGAGCAGGGTGATCTCCCCCTTGCTGCGAGAGAGCTCCAGAATGCTGGTGCCAATCAGGCTGGTGAGGTTGAGGCGATAATCCTCGCCATCCTGCTGCCAGTTGAGGCGGGCGCTGCCCTTTTGCTGGGGGGTGATGATGGCCATCTTGCCGGACAGCTGCCAGTGGGTCAGCTGCTCGAGACGGGTCCGCTCCTGGTTCCAGTTCACCTGGTCACGCTGGGGCTGGGTGGTGGCACAACCGGCCAGCAACAGCAGGCAGGTGAGGGTAAAAATACGTAGCAGCAAGAGACGGCTCCAGAGAGAGGAATTTGCCACAGTATACGGGGCGGCCGTATTGCTTTTAAAGACTTACCCTTTCTCGTACAATTGGCAGCCTTTGCACCCAGCGTATGAAATGATCGTCGCCCACTCATGAGTTTGCTTGCCCTCGGAATCAACCACAACACCGCCAGTGTCGCCTTGCGGGAACGGGTCGCCTTTGGCCCGGACTGCATCGATCGCGCCTTGCGTGAGCTGGTGAGCCAACCCGGTGTCAGCGAGGCGGTGATCGTCTCCACCTGCAACCGGACCGAACTCTATTGCAATCTGGACGGGGAACGGCAGGAGCAGGTACTGCGCTGGCTGCAGCAGTTCCACGGGTTGGACGCGGCTGAATTGGTCACCGCCATCTATCAGCATCACGACGAAGAGGCGGTGCGCCACCTGATGCGGGTGGCGTGCGGGCTGGACTCGCTGGTGCTGGGAGAGCCGCAGATCCTGGGGCAGATCAAACAATCCTACGCCCACGCCCAGCAGTCTGAATCCCTCAAGGGGACGCTGGAGCGACTGTTCCAGAAATCCTTCTCGGTGGCGAAAAGAGTGCGCACCGATACCGAGATTGGCGCCAGTGCCGTGTCGGTGGCGTTTGCCGCCGTCAGTCTGGGTCGGCGGATCTTCTCCGATCTCTCCCAGACCAAGGTACTGCTGGTCGGGGCGGGGGAGACCATCGAACTGGTGGCCCGTCATCTGCGCGAGCAGAACGTCACCAAGATGATGGTGGCCAACCGCACCTTGCAGCGCGCCCAGACCCTGGCGACCGAATTCGGCGCCCAAGTGATGACGCTGGAAGAGATCCCCGACTATCTGCACGAGGCGGATATCGTCATCAGCTCGACGGCGAGTCCGTTGCCCATCATCGGCAAGGGGATGGTGGAGCGCGCCCTCAAGGCCCGCCGCTTCAAGCCGATGTTTCTGGTGGATATTGCCGTGCCGCGCGATATCGAGGCGGAAGTCGATGAGCTCTCCGATGCCTATCTCTACACGGTGGATGATCTGCAGGGGATCATCGAGCAGAACCTCGAAACCCGTAAACGGGCCGCTGCGCAGGCGGAAGTGATCGTGCAGGAAGAGCGCGACGAGTTTATGGGCTGGTATCGCGGCCAGAGCTCGGTCGACCTCATTCGCGACTATCGCCATCAGTCCCAGCAAGTGGCTGACGAAGAGCTGCAACGGGCCCTGCTGGCACTGGCACAGGGCGAGAGTGCCGAACAGGCGCTCAAGGCGATGGCCCATCGCCTCACCAACAAATTGATCCACGCGCCGACCCAGGCGTTGCGCCAGGCTGCTTCCCAGGGGGATCAGAGCGAGCTCTCCCGCTTGCGGCAGGCGCTGGGGTTGTCGCAAGAGCCATAATTTTCGGGCAACCTGCCGGTTGTCCCGTCCTCCATTGAGAATGCAAGAGTTATGAATCCGTCACTGATCAGAAAGCTGGAAGGCCTCATCGAGCGCCACGAAGAAGTACAGGCCATGCTCGGCGAGCCGGACGTGGTCTCGGATCAGGATCGCTACCGCGCCCTGACCCGCGAATATGCCCAGCTGGAAGATATCGTTCACGCCTTCCAGCGTTACCGTCAGGCTCAGGATGATCTGGATACTACCCAGATGATGCTGGAAGAGGACGATGCCGACCTGCGCGAGATGGCGCAGGAGGAGCTGCCGCTCGCCAAGGCCAATCTGGAGGCGCTGGAGCAGGAGCTGCAACTGATGTTGCTGCCCAAGGACCCCAAGGATGACAACAACTGCTATCTGGAGATCCGCGCCGGTGCCGGTGGCGATGAAGCGGCCATCTTTGCCGGTGACCTGTTCCGCATGTATTCACGGTTTGCCGAGCGTCAGGGCTGGCGCGTCTCCATCGTCAGTTGCAACGACGGTGAATACGGTGGCTACAAGGAGGTGATCGCCAAGATCGACGGCGAGCGCGTCTATGGCCGCCTCAAGTTTGAATCCGGTGGTCACCGGGTGCAGCGGGTGCCGGAGACCGAATCCCAGGGCCGGGTGCACACCTCCGCCTGTACCGTCGCCGTGCTGCCGGAAGTGCCGGAAGCCGAGCAGATCGAGATCAACCCCTCTGACTTGAAGATCGACACCTTCCGCGCCTCCGGTGCCGGTGGTCAGCACGTCAACAAGACCGACTCGGCCATTCGCATCACCCACCTGCCGACCGGTCTGGTGGTGGAGTGTCAGGACGAGCGCTCCCAGCACAAGAACCGCGCCAAGGCGATGTCGGTGCTCTCCGCCCGCCTGCAAGCGGCTGAGGATGAGCGCCACCGCGCCGCCGAGCAGAGCACCCGCCGCAATCTGGTGGGCTCCGGTGATCGCTCCGAGCGCATTCGTACCTACAACTATCCGCAGGGCCGTCTCTCCGAGCACCGTATCAACCTCACCCTGTATCGCCTCTCCGAAATTTTGGAAGGGGATCTGGACTGCATCATCACCCCGCTGGTGCAGGAGTATCAGGCCGATCAGCTCGCCTCGCTGGCCGAGAACAACTGATGCAAATGGTGATCCGGCAAGCTCGCATTAAGTGTGCTGCCCATAAGGTAGAGTGGCACTGATGCAGATCCAGCAGGCCCGCGCCCATATCATGGCTGTGCTGGCAGAGGGGGAATCCCCCCGCGCCGACGCCGATGTGCTGCTCTGCCATCTGCTCGATTGTCGTCGCAGCTATCTGATGACCTGGCCAGAGCGCGAGCTGGATGCCGCCCAGCAGGCCACCCTGCAGGAGTGGCTGGCCCGTCGTCTCAATGGCGAACCCATCGCCCATCTGGTGGGAGAGCGGGAGTTCTGGTCGCTGCCGCTCAAGGTGAGCCCGGCGACCCTGATCCCGCGCCCCGATACCGAGGTGCTGGTCGAGCAGGCGTTGACCAAAATCCCGCAAGGGCCGTGCGCCGTGCTGGATCTGGGCACCGGCACCGGCGCCATCGCATTGGCGCTCAAGTCCGAGCGACCCGAGATCGAGGTGTGGGCGGTGGATCGGATGGCCGATGCCGCAGCACTGGCCCGCGAAAACAGCGCTGCGCTGGGATTGCCGATCGAGGTGCGCGATGGTAGCTGGTTCGAGCCACTGGGCGAGCCGGATCGCGACAAGACGCCACGATTTGCGGTGATTGTCTCCAATCCCCCCTATATTGATGGCGCCGATCCCCATCTCGAGCAGGGTGACGTGCGCTTTGAACCCCGCTCGGCGCTGGTTGCCGATGACGCCGGGCTGGCCGATATCCGCCACATCGTGGCCCACGCCCCCGCTTATCTGCTGACCGATGGCTGGTTGCTGCTGGAGCATGGCTGGGATCAGGGGGAGGCGGTGCGTCAATTGCTGCGCGATAGCGGCTACCGCGAGGTAGCCACGGTACGCGATTATGGGGATAACGACAGGGTGACGCTGGGCCTCTGCCCGCTGCGCTGACGTTCCCTCACTGTTACACGGGGGGTTGCCTGTGCGCCCCCATGCAAGGATTGAATATGGTTTTTGTGCTCAAGCACCTGCACCTCACCCTGATTGCCGGGGCCGTGCTGATGTTTATGCTCCGCTTCTACTGGGTGCAGACCGCCACTGGCCGTGCCTACAGCGCGCCGGTGATGAAGGTCAGCGGCTGGCTCAATGGTCTGGTGGTGCTCTCCGGCGTATTGCTCTGCATGGTGCTGGATCTCAACCCGCTCAATAACGGAACGCCCTGGCTCAGCGAAAAGCTGATGGCCATTCTGGTGCTGGTATTTCTGGCGGCGATGGCGCTGCGGCTGGCCAAAAGCAATCTGGTGCGCTGGTGCTCCTTTCTGGGGGCGCTCGGCTGGATCTACTTTATTGCCAAGTTGGCAGTGCTCAAACAGACGAGTGTGTTCGGCTAAGGCATGAAGAGAATGTTACACATAGACGAATGGACCGATTTCGAAGCCCACGACATCACCGAGCTGGCGTTGTCTGTCAGCGACGAGATTTATGGCTCGGCCGAGGAGGGGATCCGCGAGCTGAACCTGCTGGACGAGTGGCTGGACGAGCAGATCGAAGAGGGCACCTGCGACGAGGTGCGTCAGCAGTTGCTGCAAGGCTTCTACCACAGCCTCGGCTTTCATGGCGACTGGCAGGACTACTTCTCGGCCAACAACTGCGATCTCAATCAGGTGCTGGTACAGCGCAAGGGGATCCCGGTCAGCCTCGGCATTCTCATCATCCAGCTGGGGCGCAAGCTCGGGCTCGATGTGGAGGGGATCTGCTTCCCCGGTCACTTCCTGGTGAGCTTTGCCGGTGGCGAGGGGGAGGTCTATGTCGATCCCTTTACCGGCGACGAGCTGAGTCTGGCCCGCATCGAGTTGCTGCTGCGCGGCGCGCTGGGTGACTTGGCGACCCTGACCCCCGACTACCTGCAGCCCTCCGGCCAGTGGGAGATCATCGAACGGCTGCTCAACGTCAGCAAGGGTGCCCTGCTGCGGGAAGATCGCATGCCCGAGGCGCTGCGCTGCAGCGAGCTGTTGCTGCGGATGAAGCCCGGCGATCCCTTGGAGACGCGGGATCGCGGCTTTATCTACGAGCAGCTCGACTGCCCGCGCCAGGCCGCCGACGATTTTGAATATTTTATTGAACAATGCCCGGACGATCCGGTCGCCGATGTGCTGAAAGTGCAGCTGGCCGCGCTGGATCTGAGCCCCAAGCCCCTCCATTAAGGGCGGCTTGAAACTGAAACAGAAGAATATCAAGGCCGCTGCGCCCGGCTGCAACGGACTAACTTGGCTTCAGGCCCTTTCATTAAGGATGTCTTAGATGGAACAGAAGAATATCAAGATCAACCAGATCGACGTAGCCAACGACAAACCGTTCGTGCTGTTTGGCGGCATGAACGTGCTGGAATCCCGCGACATGGCGATGGCGGTGTGCGAGAAATACGTGGAAGTGACCAGCAAGCTGGGCATCCCGTTTGTCTTCAAGGCGAGCTGGGACAAGGCCAACCGCTCCTCCATCCACTCCTACCGCGGTCCGGGTCTGGAAGAGGGGATGAAGATTTTCCAGGAGCTGAAAGCGACCTTCGGCATGCCGGTGATCTCCGATCTGCACGAGCCCCATCAGGCCAAGCCGGTCGCCGAAGTGGTTGACGTTATCCAGCTGCCCGCCTTCCTTGCACGCCAGACCGATCTGGTGGAAGCCATGGCCCGTACCGGCAACGTCATCAACATCAAGAAGCCGCAGTTCCTCAGCCCAAGCCAGATGAAGAACATCACCGACAAGTTCGAGGAGTGCGGCAACGATCAGCTGATCCTGTGCGAGCGCGGTGCCAACTTCGGCTACGACAACCTGGTGGTGGACATGCTGGGTCTGGGGGTGATGAAGAAGAGCACTGGCGGCTATCCGGTGATCTTTGACGTGACCCACTCCCTGCAGTGCCGTGATCCGCTGGGTGCGGCCTCCGGTGGTCGTCGCGAGCAGGTGACCGAGCTGGCGCGCGCCGGTATGGCGGTCGGTCTGGCCGGTCTCTTTATCGAATCCCACCCGGATCCGAAAATTGCCCGCTGCGATGGCCCGAGCGCCCTGCCGCTGGAGAAGCTGGAAGGCTTCCTCAAGCAGATGAAGGCCATCGATGACCTGATCAAGGGCTTTGACCCCCTCGATACCTCCGTCTGATCCACGGTACCGGTTTCGTGATGCCAAGTGCCCCGCTATGCGGGGCATTTTTATATCCGGAATGTTTTCATTGAGGTCTTAAATAAATCAATGACCAATATATCATGGTTATCGTGGTGTTAATGATGTTAAATTGGTTGTGTGATTAATGTCTCTTAATTGCTTCTTATAACGTGTGAAAGTGGCGCTGTTGCGATGATGAAATAGCATGATGCTGGCGAGAGAAAGATATTTTCTCGTGACGGCTCAGTGCATGCCGATTTCTACCATATGAGATGTCAATTAATTAACAGGACGTTAATCATGCACAAGAAAGTATTTAGCAGCCTTTATTTCCAGGTATTGCTCGCGATTACCCTTGGGGTATTTCTGGGGCATGTCTATCCGGAACTGGGCGCCAATATGAAACCCCTCGGCGATGGCTTTGTCAAATTGATCAAGATGATTATCGCCCCCGTTATTTTCTGTACTGTAGTGACCGGTATTGCCGGGATGGAGAGCATGAAGGCGGTCGGCAAAACCGGCGCCATTGCCCTGATCTACTTCGAGGTGGTCAGTACCATCGCCCTCATCATCGGGTTGTGCGTGGTCAACCTGTTGCAGCCGGGGGGAGGAATGAACATCGATCCGGCCGCGCTGGATGCCAGCGCCATCTCCGCCTATGCGGAGCAGGCAAAGTCACAGGGCATTATCGCCTTTTTGCTGGATATTATTCCGGGCAGCGTGATCGGTGCCTTTGTCAGCGGCAATATCTTGCAGGTATTGTTGTTTGCGGTGCTGTTCGGTTTTTCCCTGCATCATATTGGCGAAAAGGGACAGGTTATTTTCGGCGTCATCGACAGTTTCTCCAAAGTCATATTTGGTATTATCAACATGATAATGAGACTGGCGCCGATCGGTGCATTCGGGGCAATGGCATTTACCATCGGTAAATATGGGGTAGGTTCACTGGTACAGCTGGGACAGCTTATTGCCTGCTTCTATCTTACCTGCCTCTTCTTTATCTTCATCGTGCTGGGCAGCATCGCCAAAGCCTCAGGCTTCAGCATCCTGCGTTTCATCTCCTACATTCGTGAGGAGCTGCTGATCGTGCTGGGGACCTCCTCTTCCGAGTCGGTACTGCCGCGGATGCTGGACAAAATGGAGAAGCTGGGTTGCCAGAAATCGGTGGTGGGGCTGGTCATTCCGACCGGGTACTCCTTTAACCTGGATGGCACCTCCATCTATCTGACCATGGCGGCGATTTTTATCGCGCAGGCCACCAATACCCCGCTGGATCTGTTCCATCAGATCACTCTGCTGGTGGTACTGCTCATCTCCTCGAAAGGGGCGGCAGGGGTAACCGGGAGTGGCTTTATCGTGCTGGCTGCGACTATTTCGGCTGTGGGCCATCTGCCATTGGCCGGGTTGGCACTGATCCTGGGGATCGACCGCTTCATGTCCGAAGCCCGGGCGTTAACCAACCTGATCGGTAACGGGGTTGCCACCGTAGTGGTCGCCAAATACTGCAAGCAGCTGGACGAGAAGAAGATGGATGCAGTGCTCGGCGGCAAGGCGGGGCAACTGGAAGTGGACAGGGTTTAAGCACAGTTTCCCCCCGCACGGCCGCGTTGGCTGGTGCGGGGGCAATAAAAAAACGGCCAATCGGCCGTTTTTTTGTGCTGATACCGCAAGTATCAGCTCTTCACTGCAGGGCGCTGATTACAGGCTCTGGGTGAAAGTACGGGTAACCACGTCACGCTGCTGTTCCGGGGTCAGGGCGTTGAAACGCACTGCGTAACCAGATACACGGATGGTCAGCTGCGGGTACTTCTCCGGGTTTTCGATAGCATCTTCCAGAGTTTCGCGACGCAGCACGTTGACGTTCAGGTGCTGGCCACCTTCAACAGCAGGCTCAGCCTGAACCGGCAGTTCGCGGTATTCGAACTGACCCAGGTCAGCCAGTTGCACTTCTTGATCGGCAGCGAAAGTATCGCCTTTGGCGCAGATGCAGCGAGCCTGTTGCTTCTCTTCGTCCAGCAGCCAGAAAGAGTTCAGCAGAGCGGTGTTGGCGGCCTGGGTGATTTGAATGCCTTTGATCATGGTATGACTCCTCAATGGGAACGCGAATCCAACTGTAAGGAAATTACCCTGATGTATTTAAGCTACCGTCGTTGGCGATGACTTAAAGGGCCCTTGCCTTACACCTTTTCTTTGATGGGGTCATATATACCACGGTGGTAATATTACCAAAATTGATCTAGATCAAGAAAATCCGACAAAGTGCCATTTAAATGGGATTAAATTCTTGAGTTGAATCAAAAATAGGTCATTTTTCTGATTTTGTAAGATATCCAGATTATGCATCTTTTGTCTCGCTAATCTAGTAATTTAACTACATCTTTTTAGCTTTTTTCTTAGGTTAATTGAGGGGTTGGCTACACTCAGCAAAAAAACGAGGAGAGTGCCGGGTGAATAATGGGTGGCGAAAGTGGGCATGGCTCGCCCTGTTTTGTTGCTGGGCAAGCAGTAGTGCGGTGCGGGCCGAGACGGTGCGTATTGCCGTGGGCGAGTGGCCGCCCTATATCAGTGAGTCGTTGCCCAATCAGGGCTTTCTCTGTGAGGTGGTGCGCCAAGCCTTCGCCGAAGAGGGGCTCGATGTCAGCTTTCACTTCTATTCCTGGGCCGAGGCTTACCAGCTGACCCTGGAGGGGCGCTATGTGGTCACCATGCCCTGGTTTCGCTCCCGCGAACGGGAACAGCTTTTCTATCTCTCCGACTCGCTCGGCCATTTCACCACCCGCCTGATGACGCTGACCGGTACGCCCGCGGTCAATCTGGGTGAGTTGCAACACCAGCCGGTCGGGGTGACCCGTGGTTACTTCTATGGCGATGGCTTTGCCGCCCGCCAAGCCGGGCTCACCCTCGAGTGGTCAGATTCCGATGAGGAGAGCATGGGCAAGCTGCTCGACGGGCGAGTCCACTATCTGGTGATGGATGAGCAGGTGGCACAGACCCTGTTCCAGCAGGCGCTCGTCCGTCATCCCCAATCGCTGTCACTGACCGGCGCCGCCGACCCCATCTGGTCGCAACCGGGATACCTGTTGATGCGCAAGGCTGATCCCGAGGCGCGCCGTCTGATGCTGCTGTTCAATACCGGGCTGCGCAAGCTGGAGCGCTCTGGGCGTCTGGCCGAACTGTGGAAACCATGAGCCACGGTTGCGTCTTGCGGGCTGGCCCCCTATCCTGAGCCCTTCGCCGTATCAAGTGAGGAGGCCGGGGTGCTGACCTGGAGTGATGTGATTGGCTCTGAGAAAGAGCAGGACTATTTCAAGAGTACGCTGGCAACTGTCAGAGCCGAGCGTGAAGCGGGCAAGGTGATCTACCCGCCAGCCACCGATGTGTTCAATGCCTTCAAGCTGACCGAGCTGGATCAGGTCAAGGTGGTGATCCTGGGCCAGGACCCCTACCACGGCCCCAATCAGGCGCACGGTCTCTGTTTCTCCGTTCTACCCGGCGTACGTACGCCCCCCTCACTGGTCAACATCTATAAAGAGATGCAGCGGGATCTGCCAGGTTTCGTCACACCCAATCACGGCTTTCTCGAATCCTGGGCCAAACAGGGCGCCCTGCTGCTCAACACAGTGCTGACGGTGCAGGCCGGTCAGGCTCACTCTCACGCCCATCTGGGATGGGAGACCTTTACCGATCGGGTCATCGAGCAGATCAATGCCAGTTGTCAGGGCGTGGTCTTCCTGCTGTGGGGCGCCCACGCCCAGAAGAAGGGGCGTTTTATCGACCGCCAGCGCCACTATGTGCTGACCGCGCCGCACCCGAGCCCCCTCTCTGCCCACCGCGGTTTCATCGGTTGTGGTCACTTTACCGAGACCAATCGCTTGCTGGAACAACAGGGCAAGAGTCCGATAGAGTGGAAATCTGTCTGCATTCCACTTGATTGAGTGCAAAGTTCAGGCGACAAATGACCGTATACTCAGGGACATAACATTAATTCAGAGCCAAGGAGTGCCCATGTTATCCAGTCTGCACAAGGACCATCTCAACATCGCCCGACTCTTGGAGCTGCTCAAGCACAAGCTGGCAGCCATCCGTGCCGAAGAGCCCATCAGCTATTTTCTGGTGCGCGATGTCATCGACTACCTGCGGGAGGTCTCCGACAAGTACCACCATCCCAAGGAAGACCTCATCTATGACTACTACCTGAAATATCGGGTGGTGGAAGGGGAGGTCGCCAACCGTCTGCAGGAGGAGCACGTCAAGCTGCTGGAGGCCGGGGCCGATCTCAAGGAGATGGTGGAGATGATCCTGATGGATGCGGTGATCCCCCTCGATCAGTTCACCACCAAGCTGGAGCGCTTCGTCGAGTTGCAAGAGGCGCACATGAACTACGAAGAGGGGGTGATCTTCCCCCATCTGCGTGACTCCCTGACCGAGGATGACTGGCGTCAACTGGAGCAAAACTGGCAGAACCGCGCCATTGGCGACCCCCTGTTCGGCGCCGAGGTGAGCCAGCACTTTCAGGCGCTGGCCAAACGCCTCTCTTTGCCGCTTACGACCGGATAAGAGCCGTACCTGCAGCGCAGCGGGTATGGTGTGAGTGCAACTTGAATGAAAACAGAAAGGCCTCCATCCGGCTGTCTCTTATACAAAAATCCCCAAGCATCGCTTGGGGATTTTTTTTGAACTTCTCTCCCATTCTGTGATCTGAACCTTTCATCGCTCTCTTTCCTGGTTCTAACATGCCCTTCACTCAACCGGCGCACTGGGCGCAGGCACAGTTTGGTCACGCCAACCTCAACGACCCAAGACGCACCAGAAGGTTGGTCGCTCTCGTCACCGCCCTTGCTCACCAACCAGGAGATTGCGTGTCACACCTTCCCCTCTCACCTGCTGATATGGAAGGTGGGTGCGGCTTCATTCGCAGCCCGCATGTCAGTGCCGAGGCCATTGCCAACGCCGGCTTTGCCGTCACCGCCGCCCATGCCAGAGACCATTCCCTCTTGTTGGCACTGGAAGACACCACGGCCCTTACCTTCAATCATGCCAGCGTCAAAGACCAGCTGGGCCACACCAACCAGGGCAGCAGTCGCGCCCTGCTGGCTCACTCCGTGCTGCTGTTCGCGCCGCACGAGCGCAAGGTGGTGGGCTTGGCCGCCCAGCAAATCTGGACCCGCGATGTCAGCAAGCGAGAGCAGAGTCGACAACACGCCACCCGTCCCTATCAGGAGAAAGAGAGCTACAAATGGGAGCAAACCGCCAAAACACTTGCCGCCCGGCTTGGCAGCACCCTGGCCAACGTTATCTCGGTCTGTGACCGGGAAGCGGATATCTACGAATACCTGCACTACAAGCAGAAACATACCCAGCGCTTCGTGGTGCGCTCGATGCAAAGCCGCTGTATCAACGAGCACGACAACAAGCTCTACGACTATGCCAGGCAGTGCCAATCTGCGGGCACCCGGGTGGTCAAGATACCCCAGCGAGGTGGCAGAAAAGCCAGAGAGGCCGTGCTCGATATCAAGTTTGCCAGGGTCACCCTGAAGGCCCCGGCCAACAAGCGTAGGGAGCCTGATATCCCGCTCTACTACGAGCGACGCTGGCTCATCGAGGATTATCACAAGGTCTGGAAGAGTGCGGGCACCCGGGTCGAGGCGCTGAGGATGCAGAGTCGGGAGAACCTGACGCGTATGAGCGTCATCCTGGCCTTTATCGCGGTGCGGTTGCTGCAGTTGCGATTTATCAAAGAGGAGCCTGCCGCGCAGGGAGAAAGCTGCAAAGGAGTGCTGGGCACAAAGAGCTGGCAGCTGCTGTGGTTGAAGATGGAGAAGAGGGCCCTGCCAAATGAAGCCCCCGATATAGCGTGGGCGTACAAGAGCCTGGCGATACTGGGGTGCTGGAAGGACACCAAGCGCACGGGGCGAGCCTCGATAGCGGTGTTATGGGAGGGCTGGTTTAGGTTACAGACCCTCCTTGAAGGCTATGAACTGGCGCTGTCTCTTGAGCATCAACAGTTGTGATCAAGAGACAGCCATCCGGAGGCCTTTTGCATTATGAAGCAGGCTTACGCCTGTGGTTTCAGGAAGTTGCGATAGAGCATATATAGAGGTGGGCAGAGCTCCAGCTGAAGTTGCTGGCTCCTTGCATGGCGCCGGTCTCCGGGTTGTAGTTTTCACGGATGGGGCCGCTGCCCGCCAACCTTCCGGTGTTGTTGAACTGTAGTGATGTGATGGACGCCCCCTCCCTGCGCGGTCAGTTTCATACTTAGGCTGACAGCGTTCAACTTGGGGGATC
>NZ_JAPDCD010000040.1:0-49656 GCF_027705695.1 Aeromonas sp. QDB62
CAACCGCAGATCGTGTTTGATGAACTACGACAGGTTGCTTGATTTGGCGGGTGTTGCACTTCGGAGTTGAATTCGCGACTCCCTGTAATGGATATAGCGCCAAATGAACACGAGCGTTACACCGTCAGGAATGGCGACCTCTTGGTGTGCGAGGGTGGTGATATTGGTCGTTCTGCCGTTTGGCGCGGCTCTGACAACGTTATTGGTTACCAAAAAGCTCTTCACCGCCTTAGAAGCCTTTCACCAGACAAAGACTGTGTTGAGTTCTATGTTTATGTTCTTGGCGCGGCAAAAAGGAATGGGGTGTTCGAAGAGGGCGAAACGAAATCCACGATCTCGCATCTACCCGCCGAAAAGTTCAGAGAGTACCGGTTTGCGTTTCCACCTGTTGATGAGCAGATCGAGATCATGACCTCTCTGAAACAAACCCTCGGGCGAATTGATCTTCTCACCGAAAAAACCCAGCGCAGCATCGATCTGCTTAGAGAGCGCCGCGCTGCCTTCATCACCGCTGCCGTCACCGGCCAAATCGACCTTCGGGAGTCCGCATGAGCGACACCGCACACCAAGAGAAGCACTTCGAGAGCTACATCGTTTCCAAGTTGGAGGCACAAGGCTGGAAGGTTGGCGAAACCGCCCAATACGATACCGAGCGGGCGTTGTATGCTGACGATCTTATTGCTTGGCTGGAAGGCTCCGGCCAAGGCGAGAAGTGGGCCAAGCTCAAGAAGGACAATGGTGATCGTGCGCTCGACACCCTGATGGATCGGCTGACCAAGGCGCTGGAAACGCATGGGGCGGTTCAAGTGCTGCGTCAAGGCTTCTCCATTGCTGGGTGTGGGCATCTTGATCTCTCTGAAGCCGCGCCTGAAGACATGCGTAACGCCGACGTGCTGAAGCGCTATGCCGCCAATATCCTGCGTGTGGTGCCGCAGCTTCAGTACCACCCATCACGCAAGCTGGCGATTGATCTGGTGCTGTTCATCAACGGCATTCCGGTGGCGACCGTTGAACTCAAGACCGACTTTACCCAGTCGGCAGAAGCGGCGATGGATCAGTACCGCACCGACCGGCTGCCCTACGACTCCAAGACCAAACGCAAGGAACCGCTGCTGACGTTTAAGCGCGGGGCTGTCGTGCATTTTGCGATGTCTGACTCCGACATCCAGATGGCCACCAAGCTCGACGGGGAAAACACCTTCTTTCTGCCATTCAACAAGGGAGACAAAGGCCACGCAGGCAACCCCGAGGGTGAGAGAAAGCCCGATGGCACACAGGAATATCCTGTTGCTTACTTCTGGGAGCAGGTCTGTCAGCCGGATGCGTGGCTGCGCATCTTCCACAGCTTCGTCTATGTCGAAAAGAAGGATGTGGTTGACCTGAAAGGCAACTGGTCGAAGAAGGAAACGCTGATCTTCCCGCGCTTCCACCAATGGTCGGCGGTCAATGAGATGATCGCCGATGCCAAGAAAAACGGCCCCGGCTTGTCGTATCTGGCTGATCACAGCGCGGGCTCCGGCAAGACCAGCACGATTTCATGGACGGCGCACGATCTGGTGAAATTGCGTCGTGACAATGGTGAATCGATCTTCAACAGCGTCATCATCGTGACGGATCGCAATGTGCTGGATGGGCAGCTTCAGGATGCGGTGAAGCAGCTCGACCATCAGTTCGGCGTGATCGCTGCGATTGATCGCCAGAAGTCCTCGAAGTCGAAGAGCCAGCAGTTGGCGGATGCCTTGCTGGCGGGCACGCCCATTATCGTCGTGACCATTCAGACCTTCCCCTTTGCGATGGAAGCCATCGTGACGGACAAGACGCTGAAGGGTAAAAATTTCGCGGTCATCATCGACGAAGCACATAACTCACAAACCGGCTCGACCGCCGCCAAGCTACAGACGGCGCTGGCCATGAGCGGCAATGGCAAGATGAGCACGCTGACGGTGGAAGAGCTGCTTGAGCAGCTTCAAAAATCGCGGGCACGTCCGGACAACATCAGCTATTTCGCCTTCACCGGCACGCCGAAGCATTCCACGATGATGCTCTTTGGCCGACCGACCGACCCGACACAACCAGCCTCGAAAAGTAATCTTCCCCGCGCATTCCACCGCTACCCGATGCGGCAAGCCATTGAGGAAGGCTTCATTCTGGATGTGCTGCTGGGCTACGTGCCCTACAAGACGGCGTTCAACCTCGCCAAGCAGATCGAGGATAGCAAACGGGTGAGCGGCAAGGCAGCTAAACGGGCCTTGGCACAATGGATGTCGCTGCACCCGACCAATGTCACCCAGAAGGTGCAATTCATCATCGAGCACTTCAGCAAGAACGTGGCGCACCGGCTCGATGGCAAGGGCAAGGCGATGGTTGTCACCAGTTCACGGGCTGCGGCGATCCGCTACAAGAAGAGCTTTGACGCCTACATTGCCAAACACTCGGAATATTCTGGCATTCGCTCATTGATTGCCTTCTCCGGAAAGATGACGGGCAAGCAAGTGATACACGCCGCCGACGACCGTCTGGTTGGTGACACTTTCTTGGTGGATGAGAGCGAGGAGTTCACCGAGGACAGCATGAATCCCGAGGTGAATGGCCAAGACTTGCGCTTTGCCTTTGATCGCCCGGAATACCGGGTAATGCTGGTAGCCGACAAGTTCCAGACAGGTTTCGACCAACCAAAATTGGTGGCAATGTACGTCGACAAGAAGATCGCCAACGATGTGGAAATCGTCCAGACCTTCTCCCGCCTCAACCGAATGGCACCTGGCAAGGATGAGGTCTTTATCATCGACTTCGTGAATGATCCAGCCAACGTCCGCCGTGCCTTTGCCATGTATGACGACGGGGCGCAGATTGATGATGTTCAAGACCTCAATGTAGTTTACGAGATCAAGGAACAACTCGACGCCCAAGGGTTGTACGAGGCAAGCGACCTGGAGAGCTTCAAAGAGGCTCGTTTCAAGACCATTCGTGACATCACCCATGCGCAGGAGCCGCAGCACAAGGCTCTGTATGCTGCGACCGAGAAACCGACGCGATTGTTCAATCAGCGTTTGAAGATGCTGCGTGAAGCGATTGCGACTTGGGAAGCCACCTTCGATAAGGCGCACACCCAAGGCGACGAGGCGGGCATGAAGTCTGCCGATCACCACCGGCAAGAACATGCCGACCAGATCAAGACGCTGATGGCTTTCAAGTCCGGTTTAGGGCGCTTCTGCCGTACCTACGCCTACGTGGCCCAGTTGATCGACTTTGGTGACCCGGAGCTGGAGAACTTCGCGGCCTTCGCCAGGCTGCTGCAAAAACGCTTGAGTGGCGAAACGCCGGAGAACGTCGACTTGAAAGGGTTGGTGCTCACGGGCTTCGACATCAAGGGCAAAGAGGACGACCCCTCTGAGGGTGACGATCCGCTGGTTCTAAAACCGATCGGCGCTGGCGGTGGCGGCGGCAAGGGCGACAACCCGCACTTCCTGCGCGAGCTTATCGACAAACTCAATCATCTGTTTGGCGATGCCACACCGTTGCGCGATCAGGCCACTTTCGTTAATCACATCGTTGCGATTGCCCGTGAGAATGATGTCGTGATGGCCCAAATCGAAAACAACACGCGAGATCAGGCGCTGAAAGGCAATCTGCCGGGCGCTGTCCAGCAGGGCGTTGTGCGGGCGCTGACCTCGCATCAAAAGCTTGCCACGTTGGTTCTAAAGTCGGATCGTCAGGCGATGGCTGGATTAACTGATGTAATTTATGAGCTGATCCGCGACCAGAAGAACATTGACCTGGGTGATCTAAATGTTTGATCTGCTCAACTTGCCTGGCGTAAAGCCAGTCGACCTGCGCATAGGCAGTAAAGGCATCACTGTCATTGCAGAGGTCGTTGAGGGAGACTTGCCGCAATGCCCTGACTGCGCAAAACCGCTGCATCGGCATGGGCGACGCGCAAACGTGTTTGCTGACACGCCAATGCAGATGCAGCCCGTTCGATTGGAAATCAGCCGCCCGCGTTACCGCTGCGACACATGTGGCAAAACCGTCACGCCGGAACTGCCATTTCTGGACGAAAAGCGCCGTGCTACAAAACGTCTGGTCGATGCCATTCGCCAGCGCTGCCTTGGCATGACCTTCCACGCCCTTGCGGAACAGACGGGCCTAGCGGTAAACACGATCAAGAACATAGCTCATGACTTGATTGAAGAGCTGGAAAGCACCGTTCGCTATGAGACGCCAGTCATCATGGGCATTGACGAGGTTAGCTTGGCTGGTGCCTACCGCTGCGTCATCACAAACCTTGCCACTAATAACGTCTTTCAAATATTGGAGTTTCGTACTCAAGACCATCTGAAACCGTTCTTCGAAAACTTGCCGAACAAGGATCGGGTTGAATGGGTTTGTACGGACATGTGGCGTCCCTTCAAACGCTCATTCAGCCAATATTTGCCGAATGCAAAGCTGGTCATCGACAAGTTTCATGTCGTGAAAATGGCATCCGAAGCCTTGGAGGAAGAGAGAAAGAAGTATCAATCCACGCTGACCAAGGATGAACGCATCCAAGTAAAAAAGTCGATCCGTTGGCTTGTACTGAAGCGGCCAGACAACCTTAGCCCCGCAGAGCAGAAAGCGCTGCTGATTGTTCGACAGACAATTCCCGGCTTGGCTCAGGCCTATGACTTCAAGGAATCTTTTTTTAAGATTTACGACGAACCGGACAAAAAGGCTGCAATGCTCGCCTTTGAGGCATGGGAAAACAGTTTGCCTGAGAAGGAAATGGAGAAGTTTCATGGTCTTGCCAAGACTGTGCATAACCACTATGACGACATCTTCGCTTATTGGGATTCGCCCAATCGAATAACAAATGCCTACACAGAATGCCTGAACGGACTGATCAAGGTCTCCAATCGGTTGGGGCGTGGGTACAGCTACGACATCATTCGGGCCAAAACGCTGTATGCAAAACACGCCCGTAAAGTGGGAAGCGGAGTACGTCTGACAGCCCCTTCAGTGACAGCAATTCCAACCAAGAGTGTGTCTGAAACGGTTGAGTACGGACCTCACATTCCAACCTTGATCGAGAACGCCGAAGCTGGCGACTTTGATTGAAAATCAGAGTGTTCCAACCATAGATTGCAAATAGCCCTTATAAATAGTGCCAGTAAAAAGGAAGCAAACACGATGGCTGACATGATGAAGGTAGCGTTATCCACCCAGGCTGCGGCCGCCCATTGGGGCGAGGGCGCCCAGCTCAGTTTCAATGGCGACGAGGCACTGATCCATCTCGGTGCAGCCGGTCAGGAGAAGGATGTTCTGCGCACCGTTCAGCGCGCCGCCCGTCGCCTCGAATCGAGCGGGATCAAGCGGGTGACGCTGGCCGGTGAGGAGTGGGATCTGGAGCGTCGCTATGCGTTCGCCCAGGGGTTCTACGCCGCGAAGGGTGCGCGTGAACTGGATTTCGGCCAGCAGCGCGATGCGGACGCCCGTGAACTGGATGCGCTGCTCAAGGCGGCCCGCTGGGTACGTGACATCACCAATGGCTGTCCAGAAGAGATCTACCCCATGAGTCTGGCGGAATCGGCCCTGTTGCTTATTCGTGGTCTGGCTGGGGATCAGGTTACTGCCCGCATCACCGCCGGTGAAGCGCTGCGCGAGTCCGGCCATATCGGGATCTGGTCGGTCGGCCGTGGCAGCGAGCGCGAGCCGGTGCTGCTGGAGCTTGACTACAACCCGACCGGTGATCGCCATGCGCCCGTGGTGGCGGCGCTGGTGGGCAAGGGGATCACTTTTGATTCCGGTGGCTACTCCATGAAGTCCTCTGACAACATGCTGCCGATGAAGTCCGACATGGGCGGTGCAGCCATGGTCACCGGCGCGCTGGCGCTGGCCATCAGCCGTGGTTTGAACCAGCGGGTGAAGCTCATTCTCTGCTGCGCCGAGAACCTGGTCTCCGGCCACGCCTTCAAGCTGGGCGACATCCTCACCTACAAGAATGGGGTTTCGGTCGAGATCCAGAACACCGATGCGGAAGGTCGTCTGGTGCTGGCCGATGGCCTGATGGCAGCCTCCGACAGTGGCGCGACTTATATCCTTGACGCTGCCACCCTGACCGGCGCCGCCAAGATGGCGCTGGGCCGCGATTACAATGCGGTGTTTTCCCTCGATGAGACCGAACAGCAGCGCGCGCTGGCCGCCGCCAAGGTTGAAAATGAGCTGGCATGGGCACTGCCGCTGGAGCCCTGGCATGCCAGCCAGCTCACCTCGGCTTTTGCCGATCTGGGCAATGTTGCTTCAGCAGAGGGCACGGCCGGTGCCACCACGGCTGCTGCGTTCCTCTCCCGCTTCGTGCGCGATGAGGGCAAAGGCTGGGTACACCTGGATCTGGCTGCTTCTTATCAAAAATCGGGCAACGATCTCTGGGCAACTGGCGCCAAGGGTCACGGTCTGCGCACCATCGCACGCTGGCTGCAGGAGGTAACCGCATGAATGTCTGGTTAAGTCGTGAATTTGCACCGGCCGAGTGGGGGGAGGGGGCGCTGCTCTCTCACCGCGCCGACGGCATGGTGATCCATCTGGTGACGGCCAATCCGCTACTCGATATCCAGCAGGCGGCGCGCCGGCTCTGCCTGCAGGGGATCCAGAAAGTGACGCTGGCTGGCCACTGGGAGCGCGAGCAGCAGTGGGCCTTTGCCCAGGGTCTGCAAACCCCCAAGGCGGAGGTGCAACTGCAGTGGGCCATGTCCTCGGAAGAGGACAGAGAGGAGCTGGAGGCGCGTTGGCTCTGTGGCCGCTGGGTGCGCGAGATGACCAATGCCACCCCGGAGCTGCTGGGCCCGCTGGAGCTGGCAGTGGAAGCCGCATCCTTTATTACCGAGCTGGCGCCGGACAAGGGGAGCCATCGCATTTTGAAAGGCGAAGCGCTGCAACAGGCCGGTTGGGTTGGCCTCTATCAGGTGGGCCGCGGCAGTGCGCGCGAACCGGTATTGCTGGAGCTCGACTTCAACCCGGGGCGCGATCCCAAGGCGCCGGTGGCAGCGGCGCTGGTGGGCAAGGGGATCACCTTTGACTCCGGCGGCTACTCCATGAAGAGCTCCGAGGGGATGCTCACCATGAAGTGCGACATGGGGGGTGCGGCGATTGTGACCGGTGCGCTGGCGCTGGCCATGCTGCGCGGGCTCGACAAGCGGGTGAAGTTGATCCTCTGCTGCGCCGAGAACCTGGTCTCCGGTCACGCCTACAAGCTGGGGGATATCCTCACTTACAAGAACGGCACCACGGTCGAGATTGTGAATACCGACGCCGAAGGGCGGCTGGTGCTGGCCGATGGCCTGCAACTGGCGAGCGAGTCCGGCGCGCCGCTGATCATCGATGCCGCCACCCTGACCGGCGCTGCCGTGATGGCGCTGGGGGGGCGCTACAATGCCCTGTTTGGCCTCGACAAGGGATTGGTGAGCCGGGCCATGACCTATGCCGATGCAGAGCAGGAGCCGGCCTGGCCGCTGCCGCTGGAGCCCTGGCACCGCCAGCAGTGCCCCTCCCATTACGCCGACACGGCCAACAGCCGTCCGGTGAAGGGTGGCGGGCCGGGTGGCGCTTCCAACGCGGCGGGCTTCCTCTCCCGTTTCGTTGCCAACGAAGGGATGGGGTGGCTGCATATCGATCTGGCGGCCTGCTTCAGTGACAATGGCGATGCTCTCTGGGCGCCGGGGGCCAATACTTTGGGGATGCGCACCATTGCGCGGGCCCTGCTGGCGGAAGCCAAATAGACGAGACAAGGCACCTTCGGGTGCCTTCTTTCATGCTGTTCGAATAGTGAGCAAAAGATAGTTTTTTGGCGGCTTAAGGTCACTATCGTGCGCAAGCGCACATATTTTCCGGCTCTGCTCGGTCAAGATGAGCGTGGATGTTGATTGCAAGGGAGTGATGTTTAATAAAAAGTTGCTTGTTTGTGTGTTTTTCCGGTTTTTGTTTACGTATAATCGCCAGCGAACATGGATTCTAACAATAAATCTCTGTAGTTAAGGAAAGATATCAATGGCCATCGAACGTACCTTCTCTATCGTCAAACCGGATGCTGTCAGCAAGAATCTGATCGGCGAGATCTACCACCGCATGGAAAGCGCTGGCCTGACCATCGTTGCCGCCAAAATGCTGCGTCTGACCAGCGAACAGGCCGCCGGCTTCTACGCCGAACATCAAGGCCGTCCTTTCTATGATGCACTGGTGACCTTTATGACCTCCGGTCCGGTCATGGTGCAGGTGCTGGAAGGGGAAAATGCCGTTCAGCGTTACCGTGATCTGATGGGGCTGACCAATCCCGAGCAAGCCCTGGCCGGTACCCTGCGTGCCTGCTTCGGCGAGAGCATCGACCGCAACGCGGTGCATGGTGCCGACAGCTTTGCTTCTGCCCAGCGTGAAATCGCTTACTTCTTCAGCGAAAACGAGCTCTGCTCCCGCGACTAATCTCGCGACTGATACCTGCAAGGGAGCTTCGGCTCCCTTTGTTGTTTTCGCCGTTTACGCAATATCCCTCTATTCTCCAGGTGGAAAGCCAGACCCATTATTTGTACAATGCCGCCCCCTGACGTCGTCAGCCAATAATTGATGAAGTGTTTGAACTGAGGCCATTGATGAGCGAAACAAAAATCAACCTGCTGGATCTTGATCGGGATGCCATGCGTGCCTTTTTCGTCGAACTGGGCGAGAAGCCATTCCGGGCAGATCAGGTAATGAAGTGGATCTATCACTTTGGGTGTGATGATTTCGATCAGATGACCAACGTCAACAAGGTGCTCAAAGAGCGCCTCAAGGCGATCGCCGAGATCAAGGCGCCCGAGATCAGCCGCGAGCAGCGCTCTGCCGATGGCACCATCAAGTGGGCCCTGCAGGTGGGTGATCAGGAAGTCGAGACCGTCTATATCCCGGAAGATGACCGTGCGACCCTTTGCGTCTCCTCTCAAGTCGGCTGTGCGCTGGAGTGCAAATTCTGCTCTACCGCCCAGCAGGGCTTTAACCGCAACCTGAAAGTCTCCGAGATCATCGGTCAGGTGTGGCGTGCTGCCCGCGTGGTCGGTGGCAAGCGCCCCATCACCAACGTGGTGATGATGGGGATGGGCGAGCCGCTGCTCAACCTGGCCAACGTGGTGCCCGCCATGCGTCTGATGATGGATGACTACGGTTTTGGCATCTCCAAGCGCCGGGTGACCATCTCCACTTCTGGTGTGGTACCGGCGCTGGACAAGCTGGGCGACCAAATCGACGTGGCGCTGGCTATCTCCCTGCATGCCCCGAACGACAAGCTGCGTTCCGAGATCATGCCGATCAACGACAAGTACAACATCGAGGAGTTCCTCGCCGGTGTCCGTCGTTACCTCGAGAAGTCAAACGCCAACGGTGGTCGAGTGACCGTCGAGTATGTGCTGCTCGATCATATCAATGACGATATGCAGCATGCTCACGAGCTGGCCAAGGTACTCAAGGACACCCCGAGCAAGATCAACCTGATCCCGTTCAACCCCTTCCCGGGCAACCCTTACGGCAAGCCGAGCAACAGCCGCATCGATCGCTTCTCCAAGGTGCTGATGGAGTACGGTTTCACCGTGATCGTCCGCAAGACCCGTGGCGATGACATCGACGCCGCCTGTGGTCAGCTGGTGGGTGACGTAATTGACCGTACCAAGCGAACTATCAAAAATCGGATGCAACAGGATGGGATTTCCGTCAAAATGGTTTAAATGCTAAGCCATTGTATAGACAGGGAATGGATACACGTACATTGATCGTAGTGGCAGCGCTCTGCGCGCTGCCTGGCTGTGTGACCGAGACCACTTACGCTGGCCAGAATTCGACCCAGCGTGAAGTGGGCCCCGACCTTAAGGCGGCTGCCCAGACCCGTCTCGACCTGGGTATTCAGTACCTGCGTCAGGGCAATGCCGAGCAGGCCAAGTTCAATCTTGACCGCGCCCTCCAATATGACCCCTCCAATCCTCAGGTGCAGATCGGTTTTGCCTACTTTTACCAGAAGGTAGGGGATTTCAAGGCAGCCGAGACCCATTACAAGAACGCCCTTGCCATGGATCCGTCCAATGCTGACGCAATGAACAACTATGGTGCCTTCCTCTGTGATCGCGGCCGTTATGACGAGGCAGATCAGGCGTTCAACCAGGCGGTTATTCAGCCAGGCTATGTAAAAATTGCCGATACCTATGAAAATGCGGCACTTTGTGCGCTGCAAAATCGCAGAAATGATAAAGCAGGCGAGTACTATCGCCTGGCCTTGGGGTATAATCCCCGCAATCCAGGGTTATTGCTGGACTTGGCCGAGCTTTCCATGAAAGATGGCAAGCTGCCTGATGTGCAGTCCTACCTCGCCCGTTTTGCCGATGTGTCAGACGAGAATGAGGAGAGTCTCTGGTTGAGACTGCGGCTGGCACAGGCGATGGACAAGCCGGCATTACTTCACCAATTCGGGACTGAGCTGGTAAGGCAATATCCCACTTCGCAACAAGCCAAGCGTTATTTAGCCAATGACTATTGAACAGCCACACGATTTCCAAGACGACTCCCAGGCAGCAGGCCCAGGCCAATTGCTGCGCAACGCCCGTGAACAGCTTGGCTGGACACGAGAACAGGTTGCGTCCCGCATTCACCTTCGTCTGACCCTGATCGCCGCTATCGAATCGGATACCTACGACAAGCACACGTCCCATACCTTTATCCGGGGCTATCTGCGTACCTATGCCAAGCTGGTCGGGATCCCCGAAGAGACCATTCTGGCCGCTTATGACAAGCTGGGTCTGACCCCTCCCGACAATATCGACATGCAGAGCTTCTCCCGTCGCTCCCGCCAGCAAGCCAACGACAGTCGGCTCAAGGTGGTGACCTGGCTGGTGATCCTGGTGTTGATTGCGCTCTCGGTCGCCTGGTGGTGGCAGAGTACCGCCCGTCGCTCTGCCGGTGATGAAGCCCTGGCTGCCACCGAGATGAGTGCGACCAGCTCGACCCCGGCTGAACCCGCTATCACGCCGCCCGATGCGATCAATACCGATGCGGTGGAAGGGGCGACTGTCGCACCTGCCGCCACGGACGTGACTGCCCCTGCGGTGGTTTCCGAGGCGAGCGCCACACTGGCACCGGCCTCTGCGGCCGTGGCCCCGACCGATGTCAACGCTGATGTCGGCACAGTGACCGATGTTGCAGTATCCGGCGCCAATGGCACCGAATCTAATGAGGCTGTCGTTGATCCTGCGACGGCACCGCAACTGAAGATGAGCTTCACCGCCGATTGCTGGCTGGATGTGAAGGATGCCAACGGCAAGACCCTGTTCAGTGGTCTGAAGAAGGCCAACGACGAGCTGGTGCTGGAAGGCGCCGAGCCCCTGAAGTTCATCATTGGCGCGCCGATGGCCGTCAAGCTTGACTACAAGGGGCAGTCGTTTGATATGAGCCGTTACAACAACGGTCGTACTGCCCGCTTCTCACTGCCGCAGGAGTAACCTGTTTCTCATGTCTTCTCACGAATCTCCCATCATTCGTCGTAAATCCAGACAGATCATGGTTGGTAATGTACCGGTTGGGGGCGATGCCCCCATTACCGTGCAGACCATGACCAACACCAAGACCACAGATGTTACCGCCACCGTCGAGCAGATCCAGCGGATCGAGCGGGTCGGCGCCGATATCGTCCGTGTCTCCGTGCCCACCATGGAAGCGGCGGAAGCGTTCCGGCTCATCAAACAGCAGACCCGCATTCCCATCGTCGCCGATATTCACTTCGACTACCGCATCGCCCTGAAAGTGGCCGAGTACGGTGCCGACTGCCTGCGTATCAACCCGGGCAACATCGGCAACGAGCAGCGGGTGCGTTCGGTGGTCGATTGCGCGCGCGACCTCAATATCCCGATCCGTATCGGGGTCAATGGCGGGTCGCTGGAGAAAGATATTCAGGAGAAGTACGGCGAGCCGACCCCCGAAGCGCTGGTGGAGTCCGCCATGCGTCACGTGGACTATCTCGATCGCCTCGACTTCCAGGATTTCAAGGTGAGCGTCAAGGCTTCCGATGTGTTCCTGGCGGTCGGTGCCTATCGCCTGCTGGCCAAACAGATTGAGCAGCCGCTCCATCTGGGCATCACCGAAGCGGGCGGTTTCCGTGCCGGCGCGGTGAAGTCAGCCATTGGTCTGGGCATGCTGCTTACCGACGGCATCGGCGATACCCTGCGTATCTCGCTGGCGGCGGATCCGGTGGAGGAGGTGAAGGTCGGTTTCGATATCCTCAAATCCCTGCGCATTCGCTCCCGTGGCATCAACTTTATCGCCTGTCCCTCCTGCTCACGGCAGGAGTTCGATGTGATCGCCACCGTCAACGCGCTGGAAGAGCGGCTCGAGGACATCATCACCCCGATGGATGTCTCTATCATAGGTTGCGTGGTGAATGGCCCGGGCGAAGCGCTGGTCTCTGATCTTGGTCTGGCGGGTGCCGCCAACAAGAGTGCCTTCTATGAAGGGGGCCAGCGGGTCGATCGGCTCGACAACAAGGATCTCATTCCGGTGCTGGAGCGACGTATTCGCGCCCGGGCCGCCATGATGGATCCCGCCAACCGGATCCTGGTGGACAAGGATTGAGCAAATCGGGGCCACATCGGGTGGTCCTTTTTCCAGGTGACTGATTTTAAATCCCGCATCCGGATTCCCTGATTTTACCTTGGGGGGGAAAATCCCTATAATGCGGCCAAATTTTACCTCTTTTTCTCGAGTATCAACGTGGCAAAACAGATCCAAGCTATTCGCGGTATGAATGATTGCCTGCCGGAGCAGAGCCCGGTATGGCAGAAGGTTGAACAGATCCTGCGCCAAGTCGTTGCCAGCTATGGCTACAGCGAAGTGCGCATGCCGATTGTCGAGCAGACTCATCTGTTCAAGCGCGCCATCGGTGAAGTGACCGACGTGGTCGAAAAAGAGATGTACACCTTTGAAGACCGCAACGGCGACAGCCTGAGCCTGCGTCCGGAAGGAACCGCCAGCTGCGTCCGTGCCGGTATCGAACACGGTCTGCTCTACAACCAGGAACGCCGGATGTGGTACATGGGCCCCATGTTCCGTCACGAGCGTCCCCAGAAGGGCCGTTATCGCCAGTTCCACCAGTTCGGTGTCGAGCTGTTTGGCATCAACGGGCCGGATATTGACGCAGAATTGATCATGCTGACCCACCGCCTGTGGCGTCTGTTTGGCATCAGCGAGCATGTCACTCTGCAGCTCAACACCCTGGGCCAGAGCGCCGAGCGCGCCGCTTACCGCGATGCGCTGGTGGCCTATCTGGAGCAGTACAAGGATCAGCTGGACGAAGAGAGCCAGCGCCGCATGTACAGCAACCCGCTGCGGGTGCTCGACTCCAAGGATGAAAAAGTACAGGCCATTCTGGTGGGTGCTCCGCGCCTGTTCGACCATCTGGGCGAAGAGAGCCTGGCCCACTTCGAGGGGCTCAAGCGCCTGCTCGAGTCTGCCGGTATCAAATACGAAGTGAACGAGCGTCTGGTGCGTGGCCTTGACTACTACAACCTGACCGTGTTCGAGTGGGTCACCAGCAGTCTGGGTGCCCAGGGCACCGTCTGTGCCGGTGGCCGCTACGATGGTCTGGTGGAGCAGCTCGGTGGTCAACCGACCCCGGCCGTGGGCTTCGCCATGGGCATGGAGCGTCTGGTGCTGATGCTGGAGACCCTCGAGCTCAACGCCGATATCCGCCCGGCGGTGGATGTCTATCTGGCGATGGTGGGTGAGGGGACCGAGCAGGCTGGCTTCCAGTTGGCCGAGCGTCTGCGCGATGCCCTGCCGGACTTGCGCCTGATGAGCCACTGCGGTGGTGGCAACTTCAAGAAACAACTCAAGCGTGCCGACAAGAGCGGCGCGGCAATCGCCCTGATCCTTGGTGAAACCGAGGTGCAAAACGGGGAGATCACTATCAAATATCTGCGTGGTCAGGCCGAGCAACAGACCGTCAAGGTTGACGCCGCCATTGCCCTGCTGGCAGCCAAAGGAGAGTAAGCTGTGGAAGTCTATACCACCGAAGAACAACAGGTTGAGGTTATCAAGGAGTGGTGGAAAGAGAACGGAACCTCGGTGATTGCCGGGACCGTGATCGGTCTGGTCGGCCTGTTCGGCTGGCGCTATTACAACCAGCACCAGCAAGAGACCATGGAGGCCTCCTCCCAGGCTTACAATCAGGTGATTGAACAGCTGGCCAAGGGCGATGCCGCCGGTTTCGAGCAGGCGCAGCAGTTTGTCACCGCCAACAAGGGCGACTCCTACGCCGAGCTGGCCGCCCTGCAACTGGCTGCCGCTGCCGTCAAGGCGGGCAAGCTGGATCTGGCTGCCGAACAGCTGAATCTGGTGGCGACCACCGGCGACGAGAGTATTCGCCCCATCGCGGCCCTGCGTCTGGCTCGTGTGCTGAATGATCAGGGCAAGGCGGACGAAGCGCTGGCCAAGCTGGCGACCATCCAGAATGACGCCTTCAAGGCGCAGGTAGCCGAAGCCCGTGGCGATGTGCTGCAAAAGCAGGGCAAGACCGAAGAGGCTCGTGATGCCTATCAGGCGGCGGCCGATGCCGGCGGCCTGCAGGGTAGCGCCGAGCTCAAGCTGAAAATGGACGATCTGGCCCTGCCGGCCGTTGCGACTGGTGAGGCACCGGATGCGTAATCTATTCAAGATGGTAGCGCTGGGGGCTGCGGTCTCCTTCGCTCTGCAGGGTTGCTCCCTGTTCAGTTCGGAAGAGGATCTCAACCCGATGGCGCCGCTGCCCGTGGTTGAATCTGCCTTCACTGCCGACACCGCATGGTCATCTACCGTAGGTGATGGCATCGGTGACTTCTACTCCCAGCTCAAGCCGGTGGTGGAAGAGGATCGCATCTATGCGGCCGCCCGTGATGGTGATGTCACCGCGTTCGATCGGGCCAGCGGCGATCGCCTCTGGACCGTCGATCTGGCTGACCTGCCGGTCAATGCCGACAAGCGCAGCGCCCGCCTCTCCGGTGGCCTGGTCTCCCGTTACGGCAAGCTGTTCCTCGGCTCCGAGAACGGGGTGGTCTATGCCCTGAACGAAGAGAACGGTGAAGTGCTATGGCAGACCAATGTGCCCGGCGAAGTGGTGGCGAGCCCCGCGGTGGAAGATGGCCGCGTGGTGGTGCTGACCACCTCCGGTCGCCTGATCGCGCTCGATACTGACGAAGGCAAGCTGCAGTGGTCGCTCTCCGAAGAGCAGCCGCCGCTGACCCTGCGCAGTGCCGGTGCGCCGGTGATCACCAACGGCGCCGTGATTTACGGGCGTGCCGATGGCAAGGTGGGCATTGCCCTGCTGAGCAATGGCCAGCCGGTGCGTCAGTCCAAGGTGGCTGATGCCCGCGGTGCTACCGAACTGGACCGTATGGTCGACGTCGATGCCAGCCCGCTGATCGCCGGTGATGAGCTCTATGCCATCGCCTACAACGGTCAGCTGATGGCTCGCAAACTGATGACCGGCGACGAAGTGTGGAAGCGCAAGTATTCCGGCTATCGCGACCTGGCGATGACTGGTAATGCCATCGTGCTGACCGACAGCCGCAGCCATCTGTTTGCGGTCGATCGTCGCAATGGTCTGGAGCTGTGGTCCAACACCCAGCTGGAGAATCGTACCGTCACTGCACCTGTCATCTTCGGTGACTATGTGGTGGTGGGTGATGTGGAAGGATACCTGTATTGGCTTGATCGTACCGACGGTACCATCAAGGCGATGCAGCAGCTCGATAGCAGTGGCCTCTACGCCGCCCCGCTGGTGGATGGCGAGACCCTGTATGTGCAGAGCCGTGACGGCAAGTTGTACGCCCTCAAGCGTCCTTGATCGTCCGATAATGTGAATATCCGGCTCCTGGTCTTCGGACCCGGAGCCTTTGTCGTCTTGAGAATGAGGCTTTTATGACTCCTGTAGTAGCCCTGGTGGGCCGCCCCAACGTGGGGAAATCCACCCTGTTTAACCGCTTGACCCGTACTCGGGATGCCCTGGTTGCCGATTTTCCCGGTCTGACCCGGGACCGTAAATACGGTCAGGCGAAGTTGGGCGAGCTGGAATTTATCGTGGTCGATACCGGCGGTATCGATGGCACCGAAGAGGGGATCGAGCTGAAGATGGCCGAGCAATCCCTGCTGGCCATCGAAGAAGCGGATGTCGTGCTGTTCATGGTGGATGCCCGTGCCGGTCTGACCGCGGCGGATCAAGCCATCGCCGAACACCTGCGCAAGGCCCACAAGAAGGTATTTCTGGTGGCCAACAAGACCGATGGCATCGATGGTGATTCCGCGGTTTCCGAGTTTTACGGTCTGGCGCTGGGCGAGGTCTACCAGATCGCGGCCGCCCACGGTCGTGGCGTGCTGAGCCTGCTGGAACTGGCCCTGGCTCCCCATCTGGAGACCCTGGTCGAAGCCGCTACCGATGAAGATGCGCAGGATGAGGAAGAGGAGGACTTCGACGAAGAAGCCCTGCTGCGCATGGTAGCTGCCGGTGATCTGGACACCCGGGAAGATACCAAAGAGACCCCGTTTGCCGACCTGCCCATCAAGTTTGCCATCGTCGGTCGTCCCAACGTCGGTAAATCGACCCTGACCAACCGCATGCTGGGTGAAGATCGGGTCATCGTCTATGACATGCCCGGCACCACCCGCGACTCCGTCTACATTCCGATGGAGCGTGACGAGCAGAAGTACGTCATTATCGACACCGCCGGTGTGCGTCGTCGTGGCAAGGTACACGAGACGGTGGAGAAGTTCTCCGTCATCAAAACCCTGAAAGCCATCGAAGATGCCAACGTCTGCCTGCTTGTGATCGACGCCCAGGAGACCATCACCGATCAGGATTTGAGCATCCTCGGTTTCGTGCTCCACTCCGGCCGCTCCGTGGTGCTGGTGGTGAACAAGTGGGATGGTCTGGATCAGAAGGTGAAAGAGGATGTGAAGAACGAGCTGGATCGTCGCTTGGGCTTCATCGACTTCGCCCGCGTCCACTTCATCTCCGCCCTGCACGGCAGCGGTGTTGGCCACCTGTTTGAATCCATTCAGGAGGCTTATCAGTCCGCCACCCGTCGTACCAGCACAGCGATGCTGACCCGCATCATGCAGATGGCGCAGGAAGATCACCAACCGCCGATGGTCAACGGTCGCCGCGTCAAGCTCAAGTATGCGCACGCCGGTGGCTACAACCCGCCGCGCATCGTGATCCACGGCAACCAGCTGAACGATTTGCCGGATTCCTACAAGCGTTACCTGATGAACTACTTCCGCAAGTCCCTCAAGATCATGGGCTCGCCGATCCGGGTCGAGTTCCAGGAGTCGGTCAACCCGTTTGAAGGCAAGAAGAACACCATGACCCTGAGTCAGGAACGTCAGCGCAAACGCCTGCTGAAAATGAAGAAGAAATAAGTCCTTGCGGCTGCCCTCACCGGCAGCCGCTTTGTTATTCCCCCTGCAGTGGCGTGATGTCCGGCGGGGAGGGGAACCCGCCATGGGCAAGCCCATCGCAGGTTCACTTTATGAGGAGTCGACAATGGAAGCGCTGCTTTGCCCATCATGCCAGGCTGAACTGGATACCCGCAGCAAGGAACAGACCTGTGGTCAGTGCCAGGCCCCTGTTCGTGTCACTGCCATCTGTCCCACCTGCCAGCAGGAGCTGGAGCGTCTCAAGGCGTGTGGTGCGGTGGATTACTTCTGCAACCACTGCAACTCGCTGATCTCCAAGCGGACGGTGCAGTTCAAGGCGGCGCTGGTGTAAGACGGTAGTCAGGTGAGAAAGAAGATAAAAAAACCCGGCGAATGCCGGGTTTATGCTGTGTGCTCTGCAATAAGCAGGGTATAGGATCGATTTCTGCGCCACAAGTTGCGCTTGATGTCATTAAGCTTGAGTTTGCGTCTGGGGCTCCAGCTGCACTTCGCTTTTCTGACCAGACTGATTTTTCTACGTTTTTGCATCTTGGTCTCCTCCCAACTGGGTGGCCGTCCCGGCCTTGGGTCATTGATGGAGCCCATCCGAAATTGCTGTTATTTAATCTCTCAACATAATGAAAACAATGCGATTTCGGATAGGCTCCGATGTGAATCGATGGTAACAGAGAAATTTGCGTGACAACAGCCGAATAATGGCTGGTTAGCGCAAGGTGATCTGATTGACCACCTCGGCGATGATGGTGGGGCGCTCGGCCAGCTCCGGCTCGCTGTCGTTGTCGAGACTCTCCCGCTGGTGTGCCTTCTGCTGCTCGTTGTCGAGCCACAGCA
Organism: Aeromonas sp. QDB62; assembly: GCF_027705695.1. Taxonomy (NCBI): domain Bacteria; kingdom Pseudomonadati; phylum Pseudomonadota; class Gammaproteobacteria; order Aeromonadales; family Aeromonadaceae; genus Aeromonas; species Aeromonas sp. QDB62. Next base: position 18,274 of record NZ_JAPDCD010000040.1, read on the forward strand.
GGCTCTGGTAGTACTGGCGCACGTTGTTGACATAGTTGCGCGCCTCGCTGCCACGGGCATAGCCGTAACGCACCTTGCGATGCCAGCGCGCCTGTTGCAGCAGCGGCAGCACCTCTTTCACGTCGCTCCAGGCGTCGGGATTCTTGCCAAGATCCTTGGCCAGGCGGCGGGCATCCATCATGTGGCCGTAACCGATGTTGTAGGCGGTGAGGGCAAACCACACCTTCTCGTCATCGGGCACCGAGTCCGGCACCTTCTCCATCATCTGTTGCAGATAGAGGGAACCCCCCTTGATGCTCTCTTCCGGATGGAGCCGGTCGTTGACCCCCATCGCCTTGGCGGTGGGCTCGGTCAGCATCATCATGCCGCGCACGCCGGTGTAGGAGCGGGCCTGCGGGTCCCAGTGGGACTCCTGATAGCTGATGGCGGCGAGCAGGCGCCAGTCGATATTCTTGGCGTGAGTCTGGAACAGCGGCTGGTACTTGGGCAGCAGGCTCTTGGCGCGCTTGAGGAAGGTGCGGGTATCGACAAAGTCGAAGTTCTGCACGTGGCCGAAGTACTTCTCGTCCAGCTTGGCGATGGCCCCATCCATGAAGCGCTGGCCGAAGAAGTCGATCACGCTGGCATAGAGGCTGTCATCGGGCAGCTTGCTCATGGCCCAGGCGACGGTCTGCTTCTGGGCCAGGGTCAGCCCCTCGGTGAGCTCCGGGTAGTAGCGCTGGGTACGGGCCAGCACGGTATCCTGCACCACCGTGTAGTCAATCTTGCCATCCACCACCTGCTTGAGCAGCTCCTCCACATCGGCATTGTGGCTGGTGCTCCACGTCAGTCCCGGATTCTCCTTGCTCATCTCTTTGAGCAGATCTTCCCCGGTGGAGCCTGCGGCGACGACCAGTTTGCCCTTGATGTCGTTCAACGAAGCCGGCTTGGGTTTGCCGTTGCGGTAGACCAGCTTGGGGGAGACCTGATAGAAGCCAGGGCCAAAGCGAAACAGCTCGCGCCGCTCGGGGGTGACCATGATGGCGGCGGCGGCCAGATCGAGTTTGCCCTTTTTCAGCAGGGCGACCAGTTCGTCAGTGGTGTCGACCGGAATGATGGTGAGTTTCACCCCCAACCAGTCGGCATAGTTTTGCGCCAGCTCGTAATCGAACCCCTGGGCGAGGTCATCACGCTGGTAATAAGAGGTGGGACCATAGATGGTGCCAACCCGGATCTCGCCTCGCTGGCGGATCTGCTCCAGCTGGCTGGAGGGGCTATAGAAGTCGCAGCCAACCAGAGTCAGCGTCAACAACAGCCCGATAAACAGTCGAAAAATGCAGCGCAAGTAGGTGAGTACCTTTGTTGAAAAAATCGGCATTTGTCAAAAAAGAGGCACCTTTATACCAGAGAGTGTGCGCAGAGTCACACTGCACGAAGTGAGAAAAACGTTTGTCCGGCGTGAGCCAGATCCCTATAATACGCGCGTCTCAATTCCCCCCCACTTTAAAACTTGGTGAGAAAGGTCATATGGATATCTTGCGTGGTGCCCCAGCACTGTCTGATTTTCGTGTCCAAAAACTGCTGCAACGCTTCGCACAGATGAGAAATGAGAGTGGTACGGAGAGTGGAGTAGAGAGCGGAGTAGAGATAGAGGATGTCTATGCCGAGTATGTGCACTTTGCCGAGCTGACAAGCCCCCTCTCTCCCCCCGAGCGAGCGACCTTGGGCCAGCTCTTGCGCTACGGCCCGACCATCCCCGAACACACCCCCAGCGGTCAGCTGTTTCTTGTTACCCCCCGCCCCGGCACTATCTCCCCCTGGTCTTCCAAAGCAACCGACATTGCCCACAACTGCGGCCTGAAACAGGTCAAGCGGCTGGAGCGTGGTATTGCTTATTACCTGACGATGAAGGGTGAATTGAGTGCCGCCCAGCGCAGCGCCATTGCCGCCGTGCTGCATGATCGGATGATGGAAGTGGTGTTTGCCGACATGGACGCGGCGAGCGCCCTGTTTGCTCACCACGAGCCGCGCCCCTTCACCCAGGTCGATGTACTGGGCGGTGGCCGTGCCGCGCTGGCCGAGGCCAACGTGGCGCTGGGTCTGGCGCTGGCCGATGACGAAATTGACTATCTGGTGGAGAACTTCACTAAGTTGGGTCGTAACCCCAACGACATCGAGCTCTATATGTTCGCCCAAGCGAACTCCGAGCACTGCCGTCACAAGATCTTCAATGCCGACTGGACCATCGATGGCGAACAGCAGCCCAAGTCGCTGTTCAAGATGATCAAGAACACCTTCGAGCAGACGCCGGATTATGTCCTCTCTGCCTATAAAGACAACGCCGCTGTGATGGAAGGGAGCCAGGGTGGCCGCTTCTTCCCGAGCCCGGCCAACGGCGAGTACCAGTATCATCAGGAGCAGGTCGACATCCTGATGAAGGTGGAGACCCACAACCACCCGACCGCCATCTCTCCGTTCCCGGGGGCGGCCACCGGCTCCGGCGGCGAAATCCGTGACGAGGGTGCCACCGGTCGCGGTGCCAAGCCCAAGGCGGGTCTGGTCGGTTTCTCCGTATCCAACCTGCGGATCCCCGGCTTCGAGCAGCCCTGGGAGCAGGATTTCGGCAAGCCGAGCCGCATCGTCAGTGCCTTTGACATCATGCAGGAGGGGCCGCTCGGCGGCGCCGCGTTCAACAACGAATTCGGCCGTCCGGCCATTCTCGGTTACTTCCGTACCTTCGAAGAGGAGGTGCCGAGCCACAACGGCATCGAGGTGCGTGGTTATCACAAGCCCATCATGCTGGCGGGCGGCATCGGCAACATCCGCACCGAACATGTCCAGAAAGGGGAGATCCCGGTCGGCGCTGCGCTGATCGTGCTGGGTGGCCCGGCGATGAACATCGGTCTGGGCGGCGGCGCGGCTTCATCCATGGCCTCCGGCCAGTCGGCCGAAGATCTCGATTTTGCCTCGGTGCAGCGCGACAACCCCGAGATGGAGCGCCGTTGTCAGGAGGTGATCGATCGCTGCTGGCAGCTGGGTGACGACAACCCCATCGTCTTTATCCATGATGTGGGGGCGGGTGGTCTCTCCAATGCCATGCCGGAGCTGGTCAACGACGGCGAGCGCGGCGGTCGCTTCGATTTGCGCGCCATCCAGAGCGACGAGCCGGGCATGAGCCCGCTGGAGATCTGGTGCAACGAATCCCAGGAGCGTTATGTGCTGGCGGTAGCGCAGGACAAGCTGCCGCTGTTCAAGGCGCTGTGCGAGCGTGAGCGAGCGCCTTACGCCGTGATCGGCACCGCGACCGAAGAGAAGCATCTCACCCTCTCTGACAGCCACTTTGACAACCAGCCCATCGATCTGCCGCTGGATGTGCTGCTCGGCAAGGCGCCCAAGATGCACCGCGATGTGGTGACCCTGCCTGCCCAAGGCAAAGCACTCCAGCTCGATGGCATCACTTTGAGTGACGCGGCCGAGCGGGTACTGCGCCTGCCGACCGTGGCGGAGAAATCCTTCCTTATCACCATCGGCGATCGCAGCGTGACCGGTCTGGTTAACCGCGACCAGATGGTTGGCCCCTGGCAGATCCCGGTGGCCGATTGCGCCGTCACCGCCGCCACCTACGACAGCTATCACGGCGAAGCCATGTCGATGGGCGAGCGCACCCCGGTCGCGCTGCTCTCCCACGCCGCCTCTGCTCGTATGGCGGTGGCGGAAGCGCTCACCAACCTGGCGCCAACCCACATCGGGTCACTGAAGCGGGTCAAGCTCTCCGCCAACTGGATGGCCGCTGCCGGTCACCCGGGTGAAGATGCCGGTCTCTATGAGGCGGTCAAGGCGGTGGGCGAGGAGCTCTGCCCGGCCTTGGGCATCACCATTCCGGTGGGCAAGGACTCCATGTCCATGAAGACCCGCTGGCAGCAGGATGGCAAGGAGCAAAGCGTCACCTCGCCGCTCTCTCTGCTCATCTCGGCGTTTGCCCGGGTCGAGGATGTGCGCAACACCGTCACCCCGCAGTTGCGTACCGATCTCGGTGAGACCGACCTTATCCTCATCGACCTTGGCAACGGCAAGCAGCGCCTCGGCGCCTCGGCGCTGGCGCAGGTCTATCGCCAGCTGGGCGACAAGGCGCCGGATCTCGACAATCCGGTTCAGCTCAAGGGCTTCTTCAACGCCATTCAGGCGCTGGTGGCCGATCGCAAACTGATCGCCTACCACGACCGCTCTGACGGCGGCCTGTTCGTCACCCTGACCGAGATGGCGTTTGCTGGTCATTGCGGCCTCGACATCCAGCTCGATCGCATCGGTGGCGATCTGCTGCCGGCGCTGTTCAACGAAGAGTTGGGCGCCGTCATTCAGGTGCGCCGTGAAGATAAAGAGGCGGTGATGACCCTGCTGGCCGGTCACGGCCTGGCGGCCTGCTCTCATGTGCTCGGCACTGTGCGCGAAGGGGATCTCATCACCCTGCAGCGCGCCGGTCAGGAGGTCTATCGCGCCAACCGCACTGCGCTGCGCACCATCTGGGGCGAAACCAGCTGGCAGATGCAGCGTCTGCGTGACAACCCGGCGTGCGCCGACAGTGAGCACGCGGCCCGTCAGGACGCCACCGATCCGGGTCTGCATGCCAAGCTGACTTACAACCCGTCCGAGGATGTGGCTGCCCCCTATATCGCCCGTGGTGTCTCCCCCCGTCTGGCGGTGCTGCGCGAGCAGGGAGTCAACTCCCACGTGGAGATGGCGGCGGCGTTCGACCGTGCCGGTTTCGCGGCGGTGGACGTGCACATGAGCGACATTCTCTCCGGTCGTATCAAGCTGGAGGAGTTCCAGACCCTGGTGGCCTGTGGCGGCTTCTCCTACGGTGACGTGCTGGGTGCCGGTGAAGGCTGGGCCAAGTCCATCCTGTTCAACGACAACGCCCGCGAACAGTTCCAGCGCTTCTTCGAGCGTGGCGATACCCTCTCTCTGGGTGTCTGCAACGGTTGTCAGATGATGTCCAACTTGCGAGACCTCATCCCGGGTGCCGATCTGTGGCCGCGCTTTGTGCGCAACCGCTCCGAGCGCTTCGAGGCACGCTTCAGTCTGGTAGAGGTGCAAGACTCTCCGTCCGCCTTCTTTGCCGGCATGGCAGGCTCCGTGATGCCGATTGCCGTTTCCCATGGGGAAGGGCGTGTCGAGGTGCGCGATGCCGCTCACCTGAGCGCGCTGCAAGCCAGCGGTCTGGTGGGGCTGCGTTTCGTGGACAACCGTGGCAGCGTGACCGAGCAATACCCGGCCAACCCGAACGGCTCGCCGGATGGTATCACCGCCGTGACCACCATCGATGGTCGCGCCACCATCATGATGCCGCACCCGGAGCGGGTGTTCCGTACCGTGGCCAACTCCTGGCACCCCGACAACTGGGGCGAAGATGGCGCCTGGATGCGGATGTTCCGCAACGCCCGGGTCCGTCTGGGTTAATAGAGACGACGCTAGCGCGTAACAACAGAAACCGGCCAAATTTGGCCGGTTTTTTTATGGTTCAACTGAGTGGGTCAGGCAGGCAAGGTGCCAAGTCAACCAATGGCTTCGTCGCCCAGTACGTTGATGAGGGGAGAATCGATTCAAGCCCTGCAAATGGTTTAAGGGGAAGGGGTCGATAAAAAAAACGGCAGCCTTGGCTGCCGGTTTTGACGGGTAATGATGAGGGGTAACGACGGAGGTTATTGCAATACCACGTGCTGGAACCCTTGTACCAGGCTGATGACCGGCTGGGGATAGAGCCCCAGCAACACCACCAGAGCGGCAGAGAGCAGCACTACCACACCACCGGAGGAGAGTGCCCAGTCGGCGCTGGCATCGCGCTGCTGCATGCCCGGTTCGCGCAGATAGAGGGTCACCATCACCTTGAGGTAGTAGTAGAGACCCAGCGCGCTGCCGAGCACGATGGCACCGGAGAGCCACCAGAGCTGCGCCTCGACGGTGACGCCGATGAGGTAGAACTTGCCGATAAAGCCGAGGGTCATCGGGATACCCGCCAAGGAGAGCATCATCACCGTCAGCACGGCAGTGAGGTATGGGCGCTTCCAGAACAGGCCGCGATAGCTGTGCAGGGAGTCTGCATCCTTGCCGCGATAGGGGCTCGACATCATGCTCACCACGCCAAAGGCACCCAGGCTGGTGAACAGATACATCAGCAGGTAGACCCCGGCCGCTTCCACCGGCATCTGGCCGATGCGGCTCGCCACGATCACCGCCAGCAGGTAACCGAAGTGGGAGATGGAAGAGTAACCCAGCATCCGTTTGACGTTGGTCTGCACCAGTGCCAGCAGGTTGCCGACCAGGATGGAGATGACCGCCATGGCCGCCAGCAGCCAGTGGATCATGGGATCGCTCGCCGCCGGTACCGCCAGATAGAAGCGCAGCAGCACGGCAAAGACCGCCACCTTGCTGACGGTCGCGAGGAAGGTGGCGACCGGAGCCGGCGCACCTTCATAGACATCCGGTGTCCAGAGGTGGAAGGGGGCGAGCGACAATTTGAAGGCAAAGCCGACCAGCATTAGCCCCAAACCGCCCATCAGCAGCGGATGGTGAGCCGGGCTCTCGGCCAGGGTCTGCCCTAGGGCGGCAAAGCTCAGGCTGCCTGCCTGTGCATAGAGCAGCGCCATGCCAAACAGCAGGAAGGCGGTGGCGGCGGCAGAGAGCACCATGTATTTCACCGCCGCTTCCAGCGAGTGGCGCTCGCGGTAGGCGTAGCCCACCAGACCGAACATCGGCAGGGTCAGCATCTCGATCCCGATAAACAGGGAGGCGAGATGGCGGGAGCAGGCCAGCACCAGACCACCGGCGGTGGCGATCAGCAGTAGTAGGAAGAACTCTTCCCGGTTGTCCGGGTAGGCTTTCAACCATGACTGGCCGAAGGTACAGGTGGCCAGAGCGCCGATCAGTACCAGTCCCATGTAGAAGACGGCGTAACTGTCGACTTGCAGCAGCGGGGTGACCCCTTGATCACCCTGCGCCATCACGATGGGCAGCGAGAACAGCGCCAGATTGAGGCCAACAATGGTCACGGTAAAGGCGGTGGTGACACAGCGGCGCCAGGCGATGGCCAGCATCAGGGCCGCCATGGCCCCGGTGGTCAACAGCAGGGGAAGCAGTGCCAGCAGTTGGGAAGCGGAGAAAGTCATTGCAGGGCTCCAGCAGTTGGCAGCAGATACCAGTGCAGCACGTTGATAAGGCTGCTGCTGGCGGTATCAATCACGGGTTGGGGATAGAGGCCAAGCAGTACCAGGAGACCGGCGATCACCATCATCATGGTCAGCTCGCGGCGATCCAGTCCCTTGAGCACGCTCTCATCCTTGGCGGGGCCAAAGCAGGCGCGCTGCAGCATGATGAGGGAGTAGACCGAGGCCAGCACCAGACCGAAGGTGGCGACCGCCGTGATCACCGGGGCCACCTGGAAGCTGCCGACCAGGATCAGGAACTCGCCGACGAAGTTGCCAGTGCCTGGCATGCCGAGTGACGCCACCGAGAAGAACAGCATCACGCCCGGCAGATAGCGCAGGCGTCCCCACAGGCCACCCATCTGGCGCAGATCCCGGGTGTGCAACCGCTCGTAGAGCTGACCGCAGAGGATAAAGAGACCGGCAGCAGACAGCCCGTGGGCGATCATCTGTACCACGGCGCCTTGCAGCGCCAGCTCGCTACCCGAGTAGATGGCGATCATCACAAAGCCCATGTGGGAGATGCTGGTGTAGGCCACCAGCCGTTTGATGTCGGTCTGACCGAACGCCACGATGGCCCCGTAGACGATGCCGATCAGGCCCAGCACCATGGCGTAGGGGGCAAATTCGGCAGAGGCTTCGGGGAAGAGCGGCAGGGCAAAGCGCAGCAGACCGTAGGCGGCGGTTTTCAGCAAGATCCCGGCCAAATCCACCGAGCCTGCGGTCGGTGCCTGACTGTGGGCATCCGGCAGCCAGCCGTGCAGTGGCACCAGCGGCATCTTGACCGCAAAGGCGATAAAGAAGCCCAGCATCAGCAGCCACTGAACGCCCTTGCTCATCGGGGTGTTGAGCAGATCCAGATAGTTGAAGGTGAAGACACCGGTGGCATGCTGGTGGGTCAGCACCAGCCCGATGATAGCCACCAGCATGACAAGGCCCGAAACCTGGGTGTAGATAAAGAACTTGGTCGCGGCGTTGATCCGTGATTTTCCGTCAGTGACCGAGTGGCCCCAGAGCGCAATCAGGAAGTACATGGGGACCAGCATCATCTCCCAGAAGAAGAAGAAGAGGAACAGGTCCAGCGCCATGAAGACGCCGAGCACGCCGCCCAGGATCCAGAGCAGGTTGAGGTGGAAGAAGCCGATGCGCTGCACGATCTCTTTCCACGAACAGAGGATGGCCAGCACCCCGATAAAGCAGGTGAGGATCACCATCAAGAGCGACAAGCCATCCACCGCCAGATGCAGAGAGATGCCAAAGCGGGGGATCCATGGCAGGCGCCACTCGGCGGCCCAGGCGGAGGCGGCACCGGTGACGCCCGCGCTGTCGAGACCCGTCGTGGCAAGCGAGAAGTCACTGCCGAGCCAGATGGCACAGGAGAGCAGCAGGCTGGCGCTCATGGAGAGCAAGGCAACCCAGCGGACAAACTGCCCGCCGAGACGCTCCATCTGCCAGCAGAGCAAGCCGCCGATGAAAGGAATTAACAAGATCCAGAGTAAGGTCACGGTATCAGCTCTCGTTCAAGTTCATATGAGATTGCGCTCCCTGTTCCATCAGGGAGAGCAAACAGCCTGGCTGTATGATTGTCCGGTTGTTCATCGCGTTACCCCAGCAGCAATAGCGCCAGCACCAGCACGGCGCCGATGCCCATGGAGGCAGCATACCAGCGCAACTTGCCGGTCACGGTCCAGGCCAGCAACTGGTTGCCACGCAGAGCAATCCAGGCAGGCAGTCCCATCATCCAGTCCAGCGGGTCGCGGGCCAGCAGCCGGGTCGCCAGCAGATAGGGTTTGACCCACAGCTGGTCATAGAGCCAGTCAAAGCCCCAGGCGTTGAACCAGAGGGTGCTGAGCAGACGGCCCGGCGCGCTGTTGGCAATGGAGGTGGCCAGACGGCGCTCACCAAGGAACAGAAACGCGGCCAGCGCAATGCCAGCGATTGCGATGATGCCGGAAGTTATCTCCAGCGCATGGCGACCCTCTTCGATATGATCCCCCGGGCCTGCAGGCAGCACCCCGGCCAGCGGCGGGGTGATCAGTGCGCCTATGCCGGTAGAGAGCACCAGCAATACCTGCAGCGGCAGGTGATGAGCCAGACCGTGGCCCGCATGGGCTTTGGTCTGCTCTTTGCCATGGAAGGCGATAAAGATCAGCCGGAAGGTATAGAGCGAGGTGAGGAATGCCCCCACCAGACCGGCCCACAGCAGTGCGCTTTGGCCAGAGGCTTCTACTTGCCACAGGATGGCGTCCTTACTGTAGAAACCGGAGGTGACCAGCGGCAGCGCGGCCAGGGCCGAGCCCCCCACCAGGAAGCAGGCATAGACCAGCGGCAGACTCTTGCGCAGCCCGCCCATCTTGAAGATGTTCTGCTCATGGTGGCAGGCAACGATAACGGCACCGGCGGAGAGGAACAGCAGCGCCTTGAAGAAGGCGTGGGTCATCAGGTGGAAGATGGCCCCTTCCCATGCGCCGACACCGAGTGCCAGAAACATATAGCCAATCTGGCTCATGGTGGAGTAGGCGAGGATCCGCTTGATGTCGGTCTGAACCAGCGCGGCAAAACCGGCCAGCACTAGCGTGATGGCGCCAACCAGCCCGACCAGATGGAGGATCTCCGGCGCGAGCAGGAACAGGCCGTGGGTACGGGCAATCAGGTAGACACCGGCGGTCACCATGGTGGCGGCGTGGATCAGCGCTGAGACCGGGGTCGGGCCTGCCATCGCATCCGCCAGCCAGGTTTGCAGCGGCAACTGGGCCGATTTGCCGACCGCACCACCCAGCAGCATCAGGCAGGCCAGCGACAGGGCAGGGGAGCCTTCGGCAAACAGGGTGGGGGCGCGCACCAGCAGATCGTGAATATTGAGGGTGCCTAGTTCGCGATAGAGGATAAACAGGCCGATGGCGAGGAAGACATCACCCACCCGGGTCACGACAAATGCCTTGAGGGCTGCCGCGCCGTTGTTGCGATCCTTGTAGTAGAAGCCAATCAGCAGGTAGCTGCACAGCCCCACCCCTTCCCAGCCGAGGTAGACAAACAGCAGGTCATCTGCCAGCACCAGAAACAGCATGCTGGCGATAAAGAGGTTGGTGTAGGTGAAGAAGCGGGAGTAGCCCTCTTCCCCGCGCATGTACCAGGAGGCGAACAGGTGGATGAAGAAACCCACCCCGGTCACCACCCCCAGCATGGTCAGCGACAGGCCATCCAGTGCCAGCGAGAAGCTCGGGGTAAAGTTGCCCACCGCCATCCATTGCCACAGGCGCTGGACATAGACGCCCCCCTCGGGCGGGTTGGCCAAAAAGTCGATGCCCACCCACAGGGTAGTGAGGGCCGACAGGCCAATGGAGCCTACCCCGATCAGTGCCGAGGTACGCTCGCCAAACCGGCCGAGGGAGAAGGCCAGCACCAGCCATCCCAGCAGCGGAAATAGAAAAGTCAGATATAAGAGGCTCATCCGCGCATCTCGCTCACAGTGTCCACGTTCAGGGTGTGGTAACGACGATAGAGCAGCAGTAACAGGGCGAGGCCGATACTGGCCTCTGCTGCCGCCAGAGAAATCACCAATATGTACATGATCTGGCCATCGGCCTGCGCCCAGCGGCTACCCGCCACCACAAACGCCAGTGCCGAGGCATTCATCATGATCTCGATACTCATCAGGATGTAGAGCAGGTTGCGGCGGATCAGCAGACCGCACAAGCCGATGCAGAACAGCACCGCGGCCAGCAGGAGGCCGTGCTCCATAGGGATTCCATTCATTGCTGACCTCCTTCTTGTGCAGAGCGGGATGCGGAGCGCGGGACGGAGAGCACTTCACCACTCTTGTCTTCCCGACCCAGGTGATAGGCGGTCACCAGACCCGCCAGCAGCAGGATGGAGGCGAGCTCCACCGCCAGTACATAGGGGCCAAAGAGCTCGACACCGACCTGCTTGGCGGTCACCTCGGTCACTCCGATAAGGCCACCGGTCACCCCGAGAATGCCGTGGCCCAGGAAGCCCAGCAGGATCAGCGAGAGCAGGGCAGGGCCTACCCAGGTCATGGGGGTGAGCCAGTTTTTCTCCTGCGCCTGGGCACTTCCCAGGTTCAGCATCATCACCACAAACACGAACAGCACCATGATGGCGCCAGCGTAGACGATCACCTGCAGGGCGCCCGCAAAGGCGGCGCCCAGGCAGAAGAAGATCATGGCCACGGCGATGAGGGAGATGATGAGATTGAGCAGCGCATGCATTGGGTTGCTGGTGCTGATCACCCGCAGCGTGCTGTAAATGGCCACCAGGGCCGAGGCATAAAATGCCAGTTCCATGATTGACTCCTCAGGGCAGCAGGCTCTTGACATCGATGGGCTTGGCTTCGTTTTCGGCATCCCCTTTCGGCTTGCCGTTGATGGCCATCCCGCTCATGCGATAGAAGTTGTAGTCCGGGTATTTGCCGGGCCCGCTGATCAGCAGATCCTCCTTCTCGTACACCAGATCCTGGCGGCGATACTCACCCATCTCGAAATCCGGCGTCAGCTGGATGGCGGTGGTGGGGCAAGCCTCTTCACACAGGCCGCAGAAGATGCAGCGAGAGAAGTTGATGCGAAAGAACTCCGGGTACCAGCGGCCATCTTCCCGCTCGGATTTTTGCAGCGAGATGCAGCCGACCGGGCAGGCAACCGCGCAGAGGTTGCAGGCCACGCAGCGCTCGTCCCCGTCGGGGTCGCGGGTCAGCACGATGCGACCGCGGTAGCGGGGGGCCGCATAGACCGCCTGCTCCGGATAGTTGAGGGTTTCACGGGGCCGCCAGGCATGGGAGAAGACCATGGCCAGGCTGCGTAACTGGGTGCCGACACCCTGAATAATGCTAACAATTTTCATATTGAGTGCCTCACTGCGTACTTATCAGTACAACTGCCGCGGTGACCAGCATATTGATCAGGGTCAGCGGCAAGCAGACTTTCCAGCCAAACGACATCACCTGATCAAAGCGCGGGCGAGGCAGGGAGGCCCGCAGCAGGATGAAGAACACCATGAAACAGGCGGTCTTCAGGGCAAACCAGATGAAGGGGGGCAACCAGGGGCCATGCCAGCCACCGAAGAAGAGGGTCACGATGAGTGAGGAGATCAGCACGATGCCGATATACTCGCCCACGAAGAAGAGACCCCACTTCATCCCCGCATACTCGATGTGATAGCCGTCGGCGAGCTCCTGCTCGGCTTCCGGCTGATCGAACGGGTGACGGTGGGTGACGGCGACACCGGCAAACAGGAAGGTGACAAAGCCCAGGATCTGGGGCACCACGTTCCACAAATCTGCCTGTGCCTCGACGATATCCCGCAGGTTGAAGCTGCCGGTCTGGATCACTATCCCCATCAGGGAGAGCCCGAGAAACACCTCGTAGGAGAGGGTCTGAGCCGAGGCGCGCAAGCTGCCGAGCAATGAGTATTTGTTGTTGCTCGACCAGCCGGCGAACAGCACCGCATAGACCGCCAGCCCCGCGATGGCCAGGATATAGAGCAGCCCGACGTTGAGATCCGCCACGCCCCAGGTAGGGGTGATGGGCACCACCGCAAACGCCAGAATAAAGGCGGTGAAGGCGATGATGGGGGCCAGGATAAAGATCCGGCGATCGGCGAACGGCGGGATCCAGTCCTCCTTGAAAAACATCTTGATCATGTCGGCGGCCAGCTGGAGCAGACCAAACGGCCCCACCCGGTTGGGGCCGTAGCGATCCTGCCACAGGGCCAGCAGGCGGCGCTCGATGAAGCTCATGAAGGCGCCAGCCCCCACGATCCCCACCAGCACGATCAGTGCCTTGCCCACCTCCAGCAACAGATCGATTAGCGACTCGCTCATGCGATCACCTCCTGCAGGTTAGTGATTGAGGCTTGTTGCAGGGCCGTCGGCAGGCCGTTCACCCCAAGGGGGAGCCCCACCAGACCGGCGCTCAGCTGTTCGCTCAGGCGCAGGCGCAGTTGCCAGTGGCTACCGCCCCAGGAGAAGGAGACCTGATTGCCGGCATGCAGGGCCAGACGCTCAGCATCAAGGGGATTGAGCACCAGCTCGGGTTCGTTCATCCGGGCCTGAATGACCGGGCTGCGAGCGGAGAGCTCATCGCCGCCAAACAGCTGGGCATAATTGACCACCTGCAGCGCCTCTGATGCCTTGAAGGGGGTGGGGATGGTGGCGAACCAGCCGAGCGGCTCCTTGCCTTCTGCCTGCGGGTCTGTTGCTTCCAGCAAGCGGCGACCCGGATCGCCAGCGCGCAGATGACCACCGACTTCATCCTGGAACTTGTTCCAGGCGGAGGGAGAGTTCCAGCCCGGCGCCCAGGCAAAGGGCACTTGCGGCATGTTCTGGCGGGCACCGGCATACCCTTCCATGGAGAAGTTGAAGGGGGAGTCGGGATCCTGCGCCACCCGTGGCTCGCTGACGTTCTGATCCGCCAGCATGGAGGTGCGACCGCTGTAGCGGTGCGGCTCGCGGGCCAACCGCATGCCACGGATCCGCAAGCCCGCGTTGGGCGCCGCTTCCAGCATGGTAGCCAGCAGCGGATGGCTGCTGGCGCAAGCGTGGCTGATCTGATCGAAGTTCTGCCAGCGCAGCGGCTTGCGTTCGAGCGCCCCTTGCAGCGCTGCCAGCCAGCGCCACCCTTCACGCACCTGAATGTCGGCGTTGTAGAAGGCGGGTGCATAGACCTGGAAGAAGCGCTGGGCGCGCCCTTCCATGTTGACCAAGGTGCCATCGGCTTCGGCAAAACTGGCCGCTGGCAGCACCAAGTCAGCCTTGTTGGCGGTCAAGGTCGCCTGATGGTCGATGACCAGCAGGTGCTGCAGTCGGGCCAGCGCAGCATCCACCCGGTTGCGCGGTGCGCGGCGGTAGAGATCGTTCTCCAGGGTGACCAGCGCCAACCCCTCTTCGGACTCGATACGCGCAAGGGCGGCTTCGAGCGGCTTGTCTGACAAGGTTTGAGCGCCCAGCATGGCCAGACCCAGCGAGTTGGCCTCCTGGCCAACCAGCGCGATGCTGGCTTCCAGCCCACGGCCTTTCAGGGCGCGGGCAATGTTGCTGGCCGCGTCGACCAGCGCCACATGCCGGGCACTGGAGCCTGCAATGATGAGCGGCTTCTTGGCGTTGCCCAGCAGTTCGGCCCAGCGAGCCGCTTGTGCCTGCTGCTCGGGGCCGAGATCGGTCACGGCCGGTGCACTCGGGTCGAGCTGGTTGGCGATGGCAAAGCCAAGGCGCGCCTGATCGGCATAGGGGGCGTGCAACTTGTCGGCTGCTACATCGTCAAGACGGGTGGTGTCGAGACTGGTAATGAGCAGCGGGTAGCGCTCGTTCTGCCCCAGGGTTTGAACGGCGGCAACTTGCCACAGATCGACCTTCATCTTGCGGGCCAGTTCGCGGGCCTTGCCCTTGACGGCTTGACGCAGCGCCAACGCGATACGGGCGGCGCTCATGGTGACATCTTCGCCGAGCACCAGAATGGCGTCGGCCTCTTCCATGTCCCGCAGGCTCGGGGTCGGCACGCCGCCCTGTTGCAGGATCTGCAGTATCTTCAGCTGACAGGCCCACTCGGCCTGCTCGACGCCAGCGTAGAAGTTGGCTTCACCCACCAGCTCGCGCAGGGCAAAGTTGCTCTCGAGCGAGGCGCGGGGCGAACCGATGCCGATGAGGCCGCGGGCACTGCGCAGGGCATCGGCGGCGCGGTTGAGGGCGCCATCGACCGTGATGGTCAGCTGGTCGTTGCCATCTTTGAGCAGCGGCTGACGCGGGCGGTCCGCCAGATTGACGTAGCCATAGCCAAAGCGGCCACGGTCACAGAGGAAGTAGTGGTTGACGCTGCCGTGGAAGCGGTTCTCGATGCGGCGCAGTTCGCCATAACGTTCACCCGGGCTGATGTTGCAGCCCACGGAACATTGCTGGCAGATGCTGGGGGCAAACTGCATGTCCCACTTACGGTTGTAGCGCTCGGAGTGAGTCTTGTCGGTGAAGACGCCGGTGGGGCAGACCTCCACCAGGTTGCCGGAAAATTCGCTCTCCAGGGTGCCATCCTCGACCCGGCCGAAATAGACGTTGTCGTGGGCACCGTAAACCCCGAGATCCTCGCCACCGGCATAATCCTTGTAGTAACGGACGCAGCGGTAGCAGGCGATGCAGCGGTTCATCTCGTGACCGATGAAGGGGCCCAGCTCCTGATTCTGGTGGGTGCGTTTGGTGAAACGGTAGCGACGGCTGTTGTGGCCGGTCATCACCGTCATGTCCTGCAGGTGGCAGGCGCCGCCCTCTTCACACACCGGGCAGTCGTGGGGGTGGTTGGTCATCAGCCACTCCACCACGCTCTTGCGAAACGCTTTGGCCTCTTCATCCTCGATGGCGATGTAGCTGCCATCGGTGGCCGGGGTCATGCAGGACATCACCAGACGGCCACGCTTGTCATCGGCATTCTGATACTGTTTCACCGCACACTGGCGGCAGGCGCCAACGCTACCCAGCGCCGGATGCCAGCAGAAATAGGGGACGTCCAGACCCAGCGACAGACAGGCTTGCAGCAGGTTATCTGCTCCGTCTACCTCGTACTCTTTGCCGTCTACATAAATGGTTGCCATACAACTTCCCTGAAACCTGTTTTGTGAAATCTGTGGTGTCGTTACCAGCGCTCGCCCAGCAGATTGGGCTGGATCCCTTTGACCGGCTTGCGGTTGTCGCCGCTGCCTTTGATCCCGGCCTCGAATTCGGAGCGGAAATATTTGATGGCGCTGGCCAGTGGTTCGACGGCGCCCGGCGCGTGGGCGCAGAAGGTCTTGCCCGGGCCAAGGAAGCCGCAGAGTTGCTCCAGAGTCGCCAGATCGCCGGATTGACCTTCGCCACGCTCCAGTGCCCGCAGCAGCTTGACGCTCCAGGGCAGGCCGTCGCGGCAGGGCGTGCACCAGCCGCACGATTCGCGGGCGAAGAACTCCTCCATGTTGCGCAGTAAGGAGACCATGCTGATGGAGTCATCCACCGCCATGGCGAGTCCGGTTCCCATCCGGGTGCCCACCTTGCCGATACCGGCGGTATACATCTGGGCATCGAGGTGCTCCGGCAGCAGGAAACCGGTGCCCGCGCCGCCCGGTTGCCAGGCTTTCAGGCGATAGCCGCTTCTCATGCCACCGGCGTAGTTTTCAAACAGCTCGCGGGCGGTGATGCCAAAGGGCAGCTCCCAGACGCCCGGGTTGTTCACCTTGCCGGAGAAGCCCATCAGCTTGGTGCCGTGATCTTCCGAGCCCGGCAGCGCCAGCCCGTGATACCAGGCGACCCCGTTGCCGATGATGGCGGGCACGTTGCAGAGGGTTTCGACGTTGTTGACGCAGGTGGGTTTGCCCCAGACACCGGAGACAGCAGGGAAGGGGGGTTTGGCGCGCGGGTTGGCGCGGCGCCCTTCCAGCGAGTTGATCAGCGCCGTCTCTTCGCCACAGATGTAGCGACCGGCGCCGGTGTGGACGAACAGCTCGAAATCAAAACCCGAGCCCAGAATGTTCTTGCCCAGCAGACCGGCGGCCTTGGCCTCTTCCACCGCACGGCGCAGGTGGATGGCGGCATCCACATATTCGCCACGCAGGAAGATATAACCGCGATAGGCTTTGAGCGCCCGGGCACTGATGATCATCCCCTCGATCAGCAGATGGGGCAGCTGCTCCATCAGCAGCCGGTCTTTCCAGGTGTTGGGCTCCATCTCGTCGGCGTTGCAGAGCAGGTAACGGATGTTCATGCTCTCGTCTTTGGGCATCAATCCCCACTTCACACCCGTGGGGAAGCCCGCGCCGCCGCGCCCCTTGAGGCCGGCATCTTTGACGGTGCTGACGATCTCGTCCGAGCTCATCTGGCCGAGCGCCTTGCGGGCCGCGTCATAGCCCTGTTTGGCCTGATACTCCTCCAGCCACACCGGCTGGCCGTCATCCCGCAGTCGCCAGGTGAGCGGGTGGGTCTCGGCCGCACGCGGGGTGCGGTTGGCTGTGCCAAGAGAGGCGAGAATCTTGTTCTGCGGCAGGCTCATGGGTAAGCCTCCAGGGTTTTCAGCAAGGTCACCGGATCGAGGCCGCCATAGGTGTCGTCATCGATCATGATGGCTGGCCCCTTGTCGCAGTTGCCAAGGCAGCAGACCGGCAGCAGGGTGAAGCGGCCATCCGGGGTGGTTTGACCGGGGCCGAGGTTCATCACCTCCTTGAGACCGGCCATCAGATCTTCATGGCCATTGATGTAGCAGACCATGCTGTCGCAGACGCGGATGATGTGGCGCCCCACCGGCTGGCGGAAAATCTGGCTATAGAAGGTGGCGACCCCCTCCACGTCGCTGGCGGGAATGCCGAGCTCGGCGGCGATGGCATGAATGGCGCCGTCGGGTACCCAGCCTCTGGCCTGCTGCACGATCTTGAGCGCTTCGATGCTGGCGGCGCGGGGATCTTCGTAGTGGTGTTTCTCGTGTTCGATGGCATCGCGTTCAGCCTGGCTCAGAGCGAAGTCGCCCTGTTTGCTGCTGCATGCCCCTTGCCCCTGTGGGGTCTGATTATTGTGACACTGACATTGCTGGCTCATGACTTGACCTTTGGTGGCTTGTCCTTTTACTTCTCGTCCGGCGATCCCAATTCCCGACCATGGCCGGGAGGCGGGATCACTTAACGGTCCACATCCGACATAACGAAATCGATACTGCCCAGATAGACGATGAGGTCCGACACCATGCTGCCCTTGATTACCGAGGGGATCTGTTGCAGGTGAGCAAAGCTCGGGGTGCGGATCCGGGTCCGGTAGCTCATGGTCGAGCCGTCGCTGGTCAGGTAATAACTGTTGATACCCTTGGTCGCCTCAATCATCTGGAACGACTCGGCAGCGGGCATCACCGGACCCCACGACACTTGCAGGAAGTGGTTGATCAGGGTCTCGATGTCTTGCAGGGTGCGATCTTTTGGCGGCGGCGTGGTGAGCGGGTGATCCGCTTTGAAGGGGCCTTCTGGCATGTTCTTCATGCACTGCTCGATGATCGACATGCTCTGGCGGATCTCCTCGATCCGCACGGTGGCTCTGTCGTAGGCATCGCCATTGCTGCCGACCGGCACTTCAAAGTCGAACTGGTCATAGCCCGAATAGGGGCGCCACTTGCGCACGTCAAAGTTGAGGCCGGTGGCGCGCAATCCGGCCCCCGTGGTGCCCCAGGACAACGCCTGCTCGGTGGTGTAGGCAGAGACCCCTATGGTACGACCGCGCAGTATGCTGTTGCGCATCGCCGCTTTTTCGTAATCCATCAGCCGCTTGGGCAGCCAGCTCAGCAGGTTGTCCTGCACCAGTCGTTGCCATCCCTTCGGCAAGTCATGGGCCACACCGCCGATGCGGAACCAGGCCGGGTGCATGCGGGCACCGGTGATCGCTTCGATGATGGTGTAGATCTTCTGCCGGTCGGTGAAGGTGAAGAAGACCGGGGTCATGGCCCCCACGTCCTGAATATAGGTACCCAAGAACAGCAGGTGACTCTGGATGCGGAACAGCTCCGCCATCATCACCCGGATCATGTCGACCCGCTGCGGCACCTTGATGCCGGCCAGCTTCTCGACCGCCAGCACATAGGGGAGGTTGTTCATCACCCCGCCCAGATACTCGACCCGATCGGTATAGGGGATATAGCTGTGCCAGGACTGGCGCTCGCCCATCTTTTCGGCACCGCGATGGTGATAGCCGATGTCAGGCACGCAGTTGCGGATCTCCTCGCCATCGAGCTGCAACACCAAGCGGAAGGCGCCGTGGGCAGAGGGGTGGTTGGGGCCGAGGTTGAGGAACATGTAGTCCTCGTTCTCGTTGCCGCGGGCCAGACCCCACTCTTCCGGTTTGAACAGCAGGTTCTCCTGCTCCATGTCCTGTTTGGCGGCATCGAGCATGAAGGGATCGAATTCGGTGGCGCGCGCCGGGTAATCCTTGCGCAGCGGGTGACCCTGCCAACTCTTGGGCATCATGATGCGAGTCAGGTGAGGGTGCCCATCAAAGGTGATGCCCAGCAGATCCCACACTTCCCGTTCATACCAGTTGGCATTGGGGAAGTGGTTGGTGATGGTGGGCAGATGCAGGTCACTCTCGGCCAGCGCCACTTTCAACATCACATCGGCGTTACGGTCGATGGAGATGAGGTGATAGAAGACGGTGAAGTCGCTCTGGGGCAGGTCGTCGCGATGGCTGCGCAGCCGCTCGTCGGTGGCGCTGAGATCAAACAGCATCACGAACGGGGAGGGCACCTTGCGCAAAAAGCCCATCACATCCTGCAGCAGTTCGCGGGGGAGCCAGACCACCGGCACGCCGGTACGCGTGGTCTGCACGGTGAAGTGCTCGGCCCCGAAATGAGTAAACAGTTCGCCAATGACTTTGGCATCCAGGTGGTCGCTGGGCTGCCACTGGGCCATGGCGTAATTGCTGGGAAAATCACGAGTCAGTTTCATGGTCAGATCTCATCCGGCGTGCGCAGGTTGGTCACATTGATCCGTTCGCCGCGCTTGCGCTCTTTTTCGGCCTGCATCTGGGGACGATAGATCCCCTGATCGCCCACCACCCAGGAGAGGGGACGGCGCTCTTTGCCGATGGAGTCTTGCAGCAGCATCAGGGCTTGCAAAAAGGCTTCGGGACGGGGCGGGCAACCCGGAATGTAGACGTCGACCGGCAGGAATTTGTCGACGCCCTGCACCACGGAATAGATGTCATACATGCCGCCCGAGTTGGCACAGGCCCCCATGGAGATCACCCACTTGGGTTCGAGCAACTGTTCATACAGGCGCTGGATCACCGGTGCCATCTTGATGAAGGGGGTCCCTGCAATCACCATGAAATCGGCCTGACGCGGCGAGGCGCGGATCACTTCGGCGCCGAAGCGGGCCACATCGTGGGGGGAGGTGAAGGCGGTACACATCTCTACGTAGCAGCAGGAGATGCCGAAGTTGTAAGGCCAGAGGGAGTTTTTGCGGCCCCAGTTGACTGTGTCTTGCAGCACCTCCTCGAGACGGCCCATCATGATGCCGCGCGTCGCTTCTTGCGCCAGTGGGTCATCGACGGTCTGGCGCTGCTCCTGGGGGTAGCGCTCAACGGGTGCATCCGGGTCAATCCGGGTCAGGGTGTACTTCATGGTGCAACCTCAAGGAAAGGGTCTGTGGTTCAATCACTGTTTTTGTTGTTCAGCTGCGGTTTGCGCGGTGACCAGTCCAGTGCGCCGATGCGCCAGAGGTAGATCAGGCCGATAAGCAGCAGTCCGATGAAAATGGTGGCTTCAATAAAGCCGACCCAGCCGCTTTCGCGCACGGAAACGGACCAAGCAAACAGGTAGAGCGCCTCGACGTCGAAGATGACGAAGAACATAGCGACCAGATAGAACTTGGCGGAAAAACGCAGACGGGCACTGCCGACCGAGTCGACACCAGATTCGAATGGTTTGTTCTTGGTACGGCCGTAGGCACGGCCCCCCAACAGGGCGGCGAGACCTATCATCACCAGACAGATGGTGATGGCACCGATGACATAAATGGCAAAAGCCCAATGTTGAGCAGAAATATCAGCAAACATAGAGGTTTTTCCTAACCAATTTAATCAAGTGACTTAACAATAATGTTACGCATTATGACACTTTCGTACTGATTTACATGTCATTTTTATGGGTTAATTATTAATCGGTTAACTGGTAATTAAATTTTGTTAAGAAGCGCACTTTTTTGTTGGTTATGGCGGGCGGGAAAGGCTTGGAAAGTGCAGAACCCTGCTCCTTGCCATCACCTGAAAGGGGTAAATGCCGAGAGTGAAGCAAGGTCTGATCGGTATTACGGGTAGGGAAAGCCGGGGTGAGAAAAGTGGGGTCGGGTGAGACGGGCACGATCAAAAAGCAATAAAAAGAGAGGCTCGCAAGCCTCTCTTGTCATCACGTTCCGGTTTCGAGCGTGGGGCGGTCAGGGTTTATTGGCGACCAGCAAGACCTGATCCGGGTAGGCGCCAACGACGCGAAGACCGATATCTCCCGAGGTGATATCCAGATACGCCCGCTGACCATTGCCGGAGGTCACCGTGCTGCTCATCAGATAGACATAGCCCTCATTGACCTCTTTACCGCCCCCCGCCATGGCGCGCGGGAAAATGGCTTCATTGAGGGAGGGTTTGTAGCAGGCATGCTCGACCAGGGTCGCCAGCTCCTTGATGTCGGGCAGGCGCCACTGGCTGACACCGCCGAAGTGATAGAGTGCATGGCTGCTGTCACTGCGGATCCGCTCCGCCACTTGCAGCCCCTGCTGCCAGTAGTAAACGGTCGGTTCCCCCAGGCAACTGCTGCCATTCCATGTTTGCCCCAGTTTGCAGCGCATCCAGGTGAGGCCGGTGTGTTGATCGGTGACGGTGCCGTTGCCATGGTCAAGAAAACGGGCAGAGGGGGCGGTGCGATCCATGGTGTCATCACAAATGGCAGCACCGTGGGCCAGGGGGGCCAGCAGTGCCAGCATGGCGAATGAAAAACGATAAAGACTCATGATATTCCTCGGATTATTGGGGAGTGGCGACCAGTCGTACCTGCATCAGTTCGATATAGGTATCTTGCTGCACCAGCGCGGGATAGGTGGTGCCCGCATCGTCTCCCAGGAGCAGGGCCGTGCGTTTGCTGATGGGGCCACCGGAGAAGCGCTGGGCGGTGTTGCTGGTGGCGCTCCAGAAGTAGCCATGGAAGAAGCCATCCTCCGAGGGGGCGATATCAGGGAAGTAACGGGTGTCCACGATGATGCGCTGACCCAGCGGATCCTTGGCCAGGCTGCCGTAGTGCATCAGTGACATCAGCTCGCCCATGGTGGGCAGCCGCCACTGGCTGATGCCGCAGCGCTGCTCGCCACCTGCTGCAGCGCCTGATCAAACTGGCCGAGACCCGCGAGGGCCGCGCGGTCGCTGCCCGGTTGCAGCGGGGCGAGATCGGCCAACAGCTGCGTCAGTGCGCGCTCGGCGGCCACCCCTTCGGCAATGCGGCTCTGCCACAGGGTGCTGAGCAGGGTCGGTTGTAGCCGTTGTGGCTCCCCTTTGGCGGCCGGATGTGCCAGCAGCAGCCCTCCGCCCCGCGGTACGAACAGCAGGGGCGAGTTGACGATGTTGGCCGAGCGGCTGACAAGGGCCACCGCTCCTTCGCCGCTGACGGCAGGATCGGCGGGATCACACTGCCAGTTCTGATCCAGATCGGCACACAGGGTACCGGCGGTCGGCAGGGCGACATCGACCCGGTAGTCCGGGATCGCCAGTGGTGCGTTATCTTCCCCGCCGCCACAGGCGCTGAGCAGGGCTGAGAGGGTGGCAATAACCAGTACGGATGGTTTCACTTCACATTCCTTGATTCGGTCACAGGTTCACGGGGGCGGTAACCCCCGAGGTACAGGATTCAGCGGCGCGGGGTGCTACGGCGCCAGAGGCGGGGCCACAGGGCCAGCAACAGCAGCAGGGGGGAAGTCGTGCCGCCACCCCCTTCATCCTGCTCAAGGGGGATGATGCCGGTGTTGGGAAGGGCTTCATCCTTGTCGCAGCGGGCGCCGACTTGCTGGGCTACACGCCAGCTGCGCAACTGACCGGTGTCACCGGCGCTGGTGTCGTTGATCTCCAGCAGCCAGCGGCCAGCGAGCGGTTCGCCGTGCAGCTTATCCAGCGATTCGAACGGTACCAGTTCACGGGGGAACTCCCCCTTGAGCCGGGTATGACTGGCGTAGCCCTTGTTCCACAGGCTGATCCGGGTGCCGTAAGGGGAGGTGAGCCAGATCTCCAGCTGCTCCAGCTTGCTGTGCTCCAGATCGAGGGCAACCACGAATCCGCTGTCGATGCGGGCCTTGCTCTCGGGCAGGGTGAGGGTGAAGCGGGACAGGCCGTGCCGTTCACTGCTCACCGCATCCTTGATCTGGCCACCCTGGCCGATGGCCCGTTGCCAGAGCGGTTCACCGATCGGCAGTTGCAGGTCAAGGCGGGTCTGGCGCTCGGTGGGACTGGGCAGGGTGAGCTGGAACTGCAGCGGCAAGGTGACAGCCTCGCCACAGGTCAGGTTGCTCGCCGCTTCCAGCGGCAGGGTCCAGCGGGCGGTGCCATCGGCGTTGAGCTCTCCCTGCCAGTGACCGTCACCCATGATCCCCTTGGTCGGCAGCAGGCTGGCGTCGGCCACGGTCAGGGGGCGGCCGCTCTGGTTGGTTAGTTCAATGGCGAGGCTCTTTTTCTCCCCGGGCAGCAGGTAGCTGTCATCGGCAAGGCGGGCCGCGATGGGAGTGGGCAGCAGGGCGTGGTGGCGGAAGGCCTGCTCCAGCAGCTTGCCATAGCTGCGATCCGGATAGAGACGGTTGGCGGTATCCACGGTGACGCGCGCCAGCTGGGGCATCCGCACCTGCGGGCCGAGGCCGAAGTGGGATTCAATCAGCAGGGTATCGAACTCGTTACGGGCTACCTCGCCATACTGTTCAACGGCCTGGCGCAGCGCGGTGAAGAGCGGGGTGCCCCACAGCTGGTCGCCGTTGCTGCCGTTGATGGTGAGGTGCGCCGGATAGAGGAAGCCCGGGTGATAGCGCGCCCGCAGATCATCGAGCTGACGGGGCATCCGGCCGCTGATCCTGGCATCCCAGTTGAAGACCATGAAGGGCTCGAACTGGCGAGCCTCTGGACTGCGCTGGCGCCAGCTGGCGGCCAGATAGTCGCTAAAGCCCTCACCGATGGCGCCCCAGTCACCCTCGTCTCCCATGTCGGGCAGGATATGGTGTTGCACCGCATGGCCAAACTCGTGCCAGATCACCATGGGATCTTCTGCATCGGGCACGCCGACCCGGCCAATTTCCAACCGGCGCAAGAAGGGATCATAGAGTGAGTTGTCCTGCTCCCCGGCATCGGTATCGATGGCCAGGGGGCCGCCCATCAGCGTTGGGTAGCCCAGGGATTCTACGTGGCGCTGGGCCAGATCCAGATGGTAGTAGCCATTGATATCGAGGAAGGCGGGCTGCTGGTGATCCAGCTGGAAGCCATCGGCATCAGGGCTGCTAAAGGGAACGGTTTCCGGCGCCGTGCCGTTCACGACCCGGGCGCGAGGGCCGCTCAGCAGGTAGGTGTCATCCACCTTTTTTACCGTGAGCGGGACGGTGCGATAGGCCCCGTTGTCCAGCACCAGATCATGGCGCCACAGCAGGTTGCCATCTTTCAGCTGGGTGCGTGGGTCGAGGGCAAAGATGCGGGCTTGCACCGTGGCCGTTTCCCCTGCCAGCGGGGCCGCTTCGGCACGGGTGCTGGCCTCTTGCAGCGTGCGCCCCAGCAGGGCGCTGCCATCGCAAGTGACAAACAGTTGCCAGTGGCTGCTCTTGCTGTTGCCCGGCTGGCTTTCTACCGCCAGCAGACGCCAGGCGGGGGTCAGGGTGTCGCCATCCTGCCAGTACCAGGGCTGGGCCTCGTCACTGCCGGCGAATTGCCACACAGCGCCATCCAGCGTGGCGGTATAGGCATCCACCCCGGTGCGGCTGGCGTCGTCACATGGCGTCGCCTGTGCCTGCATCAGCCGGGTATTGTGATAGAGACGCCACGGGCGACCCTGCTCATCGAGACTGACTGCGGCCATCAGGCCGGCGATCGGTGCGCCATTGAGCTGCTGGCGATAGTGCAGATAGTGGCCCAGCTTGCCTTGGCGCTGATAGGCCGGGGCATCACTCAGGGTGACGCCGAGCTGCTGTTCGAGCCAGAGGCGGGGATCGGCCGGGGCGTCCTGTTCGACAAAACGCAGTTCGGCGGCCTCGGTGGCAAAGCCAGCCAGCCCCAGCAAGAGGGCGGGCAACAGGGGTTTCATAGTGGTACTCCCAATCAGCGGTAGGGTCATTGGTTGATCCCCGCCAGATGCAACAAGAAGGCAAATTCACGAGCCCGATCGCCACCACCGGCGCGGTGGCCTCCCTCCAGTTCGGTCAGCAGCAGGTAGGGGCCGGAGCCCGTGCTGTGCTCCCGCAGGCGAGCCAGCCACTTGACTGGCTCCCAGTAGGGCACCTGGCTGTCGTGCAGGGCGGTAGTGACCAGCAGGGGCGGGTAGGGGGCGCGGTGCAGGTTGTCGTAGGGGCTGATGCGGCGCATCGCCTGATACTCTGCGGGCTTGGCCGGGTTGCCCCACTCCTGGTACTCCTGACGGGTCAAGGGGAGGGCGGGATCGCTCATGGTGCCGAGCATATCGACGAAGGGAACCTGCAACACGGCGCCGCTAAAGAGCGTCGGTTGCTGGTTGAGGGCTGCCGCAACCAGCGTGCCCCCCGCACTGCCACCCATGGCAAACAGGGGCAGAGGGGCTGTGTCGGGCGACCAGTGGCGCAGGGTGCTACCTGCGGCGATAAAGTCGCTGATGCCGTTCTGCTTGTGGATGCCCCGTCCATCGCGGGTCCACTGCTCCCCCAGCATGCCGCCGCCGCGCACATGGGCGATGGCGTAGACAAAGCCCCGATCCAGCAGGCTCAGCAGCTCTTTCTGGTAGTAGGGGCGCATTGGCGTGCCATAGGCGCCATAGCCGTAGAGCAGCACGGCGCGGGGGGCCAGATCCTTGCGCCACACCAGCGAGACGGGTACCCGGGTGCCATCGGCAGAAGTGATCCAGCGCCGCTCGCTCTGATAGGGCAATGGTTTATTGTCTGCGGTGTGCTGGTCGTTGATCCACTGACTGCTGGTCAAATCCAGCCAGCGCTGTCCGGGGGGCTGGCTCAAGCCCTGACTGCGCACCAGAATGCGGTCGCTGGCCGGGTCATGTTCTCCTTGTAGCCAGCCGGTACCGGCGCCACTGGCCAGCGGCAGGCGCTGGCGTTCATGGCCGTTGCGATCGAGCAGGGCGAGCCAATCCTCCCCCTGCTGGCGAAATTGCACCACCAGATGGCGATCAAACAGTCGCCACTTCTCGGGATCGCCGAGATCTTCCCCTTTGGCGGGCCATAGGCGCTGCCACTCACCGAGCGGCGTGTTGGCTGAGTAGAGGGCAAATGCCCCCTCCCGGTTGCTCTTGATCACCCAGCCGGATTGACTGTCCAGATAGTATTCCACCCCGCGCTGGCGGGGTTTGACCTGCTGCGGCTTGCCCGAGTCGAGCAGGTACTGCTCCGAGCTGTCGTGGTTGTTGCCCTGCAACACCAGATGCTGGCCATCCGTGGTGCGATATAGGCTGAGCAGCCAGGCGGGATCCTGCTCCTCATAGAGAGTCTGCTCTTGGCCATCCTGCCAGCCACGCAGCTGCCAGGGGCGCAGGGTGTCGCGCTCGTTGGCGATGGTGTAGAGGGTGCGACCATCTTGTGACCAGGCGAGATCGGCGCTGCGCTGCGCCAAACTGGCCAGCGCCTTGCCGCTCTGGAGATCGAGCAGGGTGACCTGATAGTCGAGATCGCCGCGTCTGTCTTCTGCGATGGCCAGCGTGCGGTTATCCGGGCTCAGGGCCCAGCCGCCCGCGTCGTAATAGCCCTCACCCGCTCTGGCGGGAAGCCGTTGCTGAACCTTGCCCCCGTGGCGTTGCCAGAGGGAGCCGTCCGGGCGCAGCTGCCATGCCTGATCGCCGCGCACAAGCCAGTTGTCCGGTACGGGTTCCCCCGCCGGATGGTTGGCAAACTCGGCGCGCAGGATCGCCTCCAGCGGCTGCTGCGCGGCGAGCTGCTGCTCGCTCCAGCGATTTTGCTGCTTGAGCAGAGCGAGTATGGCCGGGTTGCTGCGGCTCTCGTCCCGCAACCAGAAGTAGGGATCCTGGCGTACGGGATTGCCCGAAATCAGGTGTGATTGGGATGGGATCGGCGGTGGCAGGGCCTCTTGCGCCCACGCCAACGGGGCGGCCAACAGGGCCGCCATGATTGCATGATGCTTCATCACATCCCCACGAAACGGTAGCTGAGGCTGGCTGACAGATAGCGGCCGCTCTGGCTGTAGAGGGAGGTGTCGCTGCCAGCCGGGAGTCCGGCCACATCCTGATAGCGGACGTAGCGGGTATCGAGCAGGTTGCCGATGGTGGCATTGACCTTGAGCGCGTCGGTGATCTGCCAGTCGCCGGTGAGATCCAGGCTGAACCAGCCCGCGCTGCTCTGGCAGGCACCGCTGTAGCCAGTCTGGGCACTGGCGCACTGGGGCACCTTGGTCATGGCGGCGGCATAGTTGCCACTGAGCTCAACACCCCAGTCGAGCTGCTGCCAGCGCAGGGTGGTGTTGCCTTCCCGCGGTGCCTGGGTTCGCAGCGGCTCGCCGCGGTGATCCTTGCCATCCATCCAGGCCAGATTGGTCGAAAGCTCCCACTCGTCGCTCAGCCAGAGGCTGGCGGCCAGCTCGGCGCCCCAGGTTTCTGCTTTGGCGACGTTGCGATACTGGCGCAGGAAGACACCGTCATCGATGCGGAAACCGGTCTGGCGCCAGTCGATGAAGTTGTAGTAGCGGTTGTAGAAAACGGCCGGTTTGACGCTCCAGTTGTCGCTTTGGCCATTCACTCCCCACTCCAGACTGTGGCTGGTCTCCTCCTTGAGGTTGGGGTTGGCAATGATCTCGAACGGCGGCATGGCAAAGTAGTGGGGAATGTTGCCGTAAACCTGATCGTAAGCGGGGGCGCGGAAGCCGTTGGCATAGCTGAGCCAGCTGCGCCATGTCTCGTTGAAGCGGTAACTGGCCGCCAGACTGGGGGAGATGTGGTCGCTGTGGTTCTCGGCCAGATTGCTGTCCGGTGCGCGCAGGCGCTGGCGGTCAAAGCGCAGGGTCGGGGTAAACTGCCAGCTGCCCAGATCGATCACATCGCTCAGCCAGATGCCATCGCGGCGGGTCTCGGCTTTGCTGAAGGGGGCTTTCTGTCCCTGGGCGGTGATGCCATCTTCCAGGGTCAGATTGCTGACCGGCCGCTCGTGGTTGGCCTGCTCCACTTCCACACCGTAGCTGAAGGTGTGATCCAGCGAGCCGGTGGTCAGCTTGCTCTGCAGCTCCAGCTCACTGCCAAGGCGCAGCTCCTCGAACGTGGAGAGGGTGCGCTGGCTGCGATATCTGGGATAGCCGCTCAGGGCATCGTTGCGCAGCAGCTGGCGCTGGTTGGCCTCGTTGCGTGACTGGTTGCCAAACAGGCTCCAGTTGAGGGTATCGATCATGCCCAGATCGTTGGCTTCCCAGCTGAACTTGCCGCCCTGAGTACGTTGATCACTGTTTTCCTGAAAGCCGACCACATTCCAGCTGCCATCGGGTTGAGGCACCGCCTTGGGGCCCATCAGGCGTTTGGCGTGATCTTCGTAGTAGTCCAGCTCCAGTCGCAGGGCGTGATGGGCATTGAGGGGGAGGCGGCTGCTGGTGGAGGCACTCATGCCATCCAGATCCGCCGGAATGCGACTCTCCTCAAAGTTGGCCGTTTCGTTGCCGCGCCAGCCGGAGAGGCGCAACAGATGTTCGCTCTCCAGCGCCCGCGCCGCGCCGGTCATGCTGAGCTTCTTCTTGTTGCTGTCGCCACCGTAGAGGGTCTTGGCCGCCAGATAGCTATCCTGCTGTTGCAGATAATCTTCTGGCTGCTTGGTGTTCATCACCACGGTGCCACCGATGGCATCCGAGCCATGCAGGGAGGAACCGGCCCCCTTGGCCACCTCGATCTGCTTGATGTCATCAAGGTCGAAGTTGAAGCGCCCCACCTTGTCATTGATGTTGTCGGCGCCAAAGCCGTCGCTGACGCGCACCCCATCCTTGATCAGCAGGATGCGGTTGCCCCCGATGCCGCGCACGCTGATGTTTTGCGGTCGCCCGGCAGAGCCGGTGACCGAGACACCGGGGATCTTGCGAAACACATGGGTCAGCTCGCTGGCGACCTGACGGTCCAGCTCTTCCTGGGTGATGACGGTGATGGATCCGGAGACATCGGAGAGTTTCTGTTGTACCCGTTGTCCGGTAACAATGATGGTGTCGTCGCTGCGCGCCTTCTCCACAGGGGGAAGATCGGCCGCGCCAGCGGAGGCACACAGGAGTGCCGGCCATGCCTGAAACAGTTTGTTCATAATGATAATTGTTTTTATTTGAGCCTGAGGGGCGGCATTATTGCAGAGGCCTGACCACTTGACAATAAATGGAAATCATTATCATTAAGATCTTATGGTGTTGATATTATTGAGTTATTTGTTTTTAAAAAGAAACTCCCGCGCGAGGCGGGAGCAGGGTGATCAGGGTTTGAGCAGTTGCAGCGACTCTTCTGCTGCCTTGCCTTGGGAGAGGGTGATATCGACCCGGCGGTTCGCCTGGCGATGTTCGGGGGTGTCATTGGCGAAACGGGGCTGGGTGTCGGCAACTCCCTGGGCAATGACCCGTCTGGCATCCAGCTGGGGGTTGGCCAGCATGGTCTGCACGATGGAGGAGGCCCGCAGCACCGAGAGCTCCCAGTTGTTGCGATAGAGCTCCACCGGCGCCTGGGAGTTGTCGGTATGACCGGTGACCACCACCTGTCCCGGAATGTTGGCCAAAATGCCGGAGATCTTGTGGACCAGCGGGACGAACTGGGGTTGCAGGAACGCCGAGTCGGAGGGGAACAGCGCCTTCTCGCCGATGCGGATCACCAGCTGACTGCCAAGCTGCTCGACCTCGAGATCCTTGGATTCGATCTGTGCCTTGAGCTGCTGTTCCAGCTTCTGCTTGGTCACCTGCACCCACTCCTGCTCCTTGGTCTTGTGGGGCCAGGCTTCGGTGGCGCTCGGTTTTTCCGAGGCACCTATGGTCTCGTTGAAGGGGTCCGATGCTGCGGGTTGCGCCTCTTTATCCAGCAGGGTCTCTTTTTCCGAGCTGCTTGGTGTGGTCTTCGATTCCGGTTCAAGAATGCCGGTACCGCCCTGCATCACGGGTGAGCCAGCAGGAGGGGAGATGAGGCCGATTTTACCCAGTGACTCGATAAAGCCCTGGATAAGCACCCGGGTTTCGGACTGCTTGGCCATGGCAAAGGAGTAGAGCACCACAAACAGGGCAAACAGCAGGGTCATGAAATCGGCATAGGAGACCAGCCAGCGTTCGTGGTTCTCCGGCGCTTCAGCTTTTTTCTTTTTGGCCACCATGGCCTCCCAGATAAGGTTCGAGGGTAACTTGCAGGCGCGCTTGGGACTCGCCATCCACGATGCAGAGAATGCCGGTCAGGGTCATCTCCTTGTAGTGGCGGATCTGGTGGGCAAACCCCTTGTAGCGGTTGCCGAACGGCAAGAAGATCAGGTTGGCGGCGGATACCCCGTAGATGGTGGCGATAAAGGCCACCGCGATGGCGCCACCCAGCTTGTCGGGGGCATCCAGCAGACCCATTGCGTGGATCAGGCCAAATACCGCGCCGACGATCCCCATGGTCGGGCAGTAGCCGCCCATGGCTTCATAGAATTTGACCGTTTGTTCGAGATCTTCCTGTTCAAATTCGATCTCGTTCTCCAGCACCTCGTGGATTTTGTTCTTCTCGTAGCCATCGACCATCATCTGCACCCC
This sequence comes from Aeromonas sp. QDB62, assembly GCF_027705695.1. Taxonomy (NCBI): domain Bacteria; kingdom Pseudomonadati; phylum Pseudomonadota; class Gammaproteobacteria; order Aeromonadales; family Aeromonadaceae; genus Aeromonas; species Aeromonas sp. QDB62. Next base: position 48,880 of record NZ_JAPDCD010000040.1, read on the forward strand.
TTTCTTCAGGAAGGGATCCTTGATCTCCTCGATCATCCCTTCCAGCGCCAGCATACCGCTGCGGCGGGCGTTGCCTGCCAGGGTCTCCAGCAACTGGGCCTGTTCCTGCATGTCGAGTTTGAGGGGGGAGAGCAGCCATTTGAAGCGCTTCAAGGTGCTGCCGACGACGGAGAAAGGAAACTGGGTCAGCGCAGCGCCAATGGTGCCGCCTATTACGATAAGGAATGCGGGCAGATCGAGCAGTGCACTGGGGTGGCCACCCTCGATCATGTTGCCGCCAAGGATGGCGATCAACGCCAGTACCAAGCCAATCAAACTCATTTGTGACACGTCCCTGCATGTTGATAATGGCTAGTGTAGCTACTTAAGTATCAGTTTTTCAAAATGATATCCAATCGCTGAGCAATTAATGGGCGCTGAGTAACATTCGCAAGGGGAGGTGTGTTGCGCTAATGAGATGGCCTTGCAATCACCTTGTTGCACTGCGCCGTGACAGGGGGAACGTTTGTCGGGTTGGGCAATCACAAGAGCAGGATAGGAGGGGGACGTGAGCTGGAAATACGAACAGTCCTGATGTTGCTACCAGGGCTTTGCAAACCGGGGTGGTGAGAGCGTGGATGATCCGCCACTGCGTGGCTCTTGCTCCCTTGTCGGCATAGGTGTTTGCGTTTGCCGGAAAGCAAAAAACCGACCATGAGGTTAATGCCAGTCAGTTAAGCCTGACTGGCATTGTTTTTATTGGCTTTTTTCACACTATACCTCTGGGGCCTTGGCTTC